>JANMVC010000058.1:0-14501 GCA_031392315.1 Pyrinomonadaceae bacterium
TGGATGGCATTGCGGGCATTTTTTCAAAAACACAACTTCCCACTAGTGAGCGACCATCCCCAAACCGGGATACTGGAAACCGAATGGGCTCCGGTTTGGATAACCAGGAGCAATCCCCAGCCATAGAGAAACGCCACGAGTGGGTGATACGCCTCGCGCAGGTAAGCGTATTGTCCGCCCACTTCCGGACGCAACGCCGCCAACTCAGCCCAGATGAACGCAGCAATAAGCGCGACGAGTCCCCCCAACACCCAAACGCCAAGGATCAGGAACGGAGTTGTGACCTGGCGCGCAACCACGGACGGATTCATAAAAATTCCCGAGCCGATGATGCCGCCCATCACGATCATCGTGGCGTCAAACAGACCCAGCCGTCGCGCGAGCGCCGGTTGAGACTTAGCAGAAGAGTCGGAGCTTGTTATTGATGGGTCTCCTGTCAAAATACAAACCTCGCCGGACTACTTCAACGCAACAATAAAGAACGGGATCCACGAAGTAACACGAAAGATCAGTAACAAGTCTTCGTCTTCGTTCGTGTGGTTTCGTGGATCGGTTTCATCCGCATGTTATTCTTAACTGCTTATAATCGCATTTTCGACGAGATTGGCAGAGAACTTTCTTGGAGGAGTAACCAGTGAAGAGCTTCGCTGAAGACGGACCGTTGCCCACGAAGCCGGTCGTGCCTGGTGTTTATGATCGGACCACGATCCTTTGGTCGTGGTTATTTCCGCTCAGCTATCTGATCCACATTGCCGAGGAATATTGGGGCGGCGAAGGTTACCCGGCCTACATCCTGCGGCTCAGAGGCGTGCACATGTCAACGGCGCGGTTTCTGGCGGCCCAGAGCGTGGGCTTTATTTTGGTAACAATCGGCGTGTTGCTCGCGCGTCGTTTGAAGTTTTTGCCGATGATGTTGGTTATCCTTGGCAGCGTGGTCGCAGTTAACGCGCTCACGCACACCGTCACCGCGCTCACCAGTTTTTTCTACGGACCCGGCCTGATTTCCTCGATCTTCGTGTGGGGGCCGCTCGGCATCGCCACGATAATTCGTTTCAAATCCAGGATCGCAAACCAAAAGCAGTATTGGATTGCCATCGCTATTGGCATCGGAATTAACGTAGTGGTGGGAATCCTAACCATGCGCGGCGGCCGGGTGGTCTGACTCGGCAGAAGCCCGACCGTCAGGGATTGCGCAAGTCAGCCAACGTAACTCCCCAACGGAAAAGCCGGAGCCAATAGCTTTGACTCCGGCTTATCGGAATACTGACTGAATGTTGCGCCCTTGCCTGCGCGCGGGCTTCTGCTTTGAACCCCAGCGGATCTAAAAACCGTTGCTGGCGCCCTTGAATCCACGCAGCGCCTGCTTCAGGCCCCAGGAAATCACGCGCATGTTGTCGTAGCAATATCCCAGAATGTAGTTGCAGGTGGATAGGCAATGCTTCGTGCATTCCACCTTCATGTCGTCGAGCTGCTTCACATCAAACTTGTGATTGCCCACCGTGCCCCAGTCGTGCGTTGCCGAGTACATCGGAAAACACGGCGCCAGCGAACCGTCGGTGCGGATGATCAGCGAATTCTGTCCCGCGCGACACTGCCAGGGTGGAACTTTGCCGCGCATCAGAAGCTTCATGTCTTCCATGTGCTGCGTTGGGTTCGCCATCTTGTAACCATGGTTGACGCGCTTGTCTTGCAAGTAGTCGAGCAACGCATCGACCTTGGGCCAATCGTCCGGCGTAAGATAGGTGCGATTCTCGTTCAGATGTTTGAAGTGGGTCTGCTCCATCATCGGCGTCTCATTGACGTGGTAATCAGTGGCTATGCCGTTGTCGTGAGCAATCTCAGTCAGCTCCTTCACATCATCCATGTTGTTGTGGCAGATGTTGATATTGAACATGACTGAGTAGCCGTAGTGCTGCTGACGCTTTACGAGGTAATCGAAGTAAGGGCGGATCGGCTCGAGCGCTTTTGGCAGAGACTTCCGATCCTTCACCGAGTCAACCGCCAGATTGAAAGTGGCGATGCCCGCGTCGCCCAAGCGATCAATGACGTCCGGTTTCATCAGGCGGCCGTTGGTCGGCAGGTAAACGAAGATGTCGCGCTTGGCGCTGTAGTCAACAATCTTATGAATAAACTTGGGACGGAGCAGCGGCTCGCCACCCATCAGGGCGAGGACGCGCGCGCCGATCGAATGGAGCCAATCAATCGAACGCTTGGCCACGTCTTCCGTCATGCCTTTGACCGCGTTGTTGTAGGACCAGCAATAGTGACAATCGAGGTTGCACTTCCACTCCGTGAACAGGTAAGGAATGATCGGCCGCAGTTCATCTGAATGCCAGCGCGATTTGAAGTAAGGAGAACCCCAACTCTTCCAGGTGCGGATCGCATTAAACTTCTGATATTCCTTCCGCGTCATCTCCACCGGATTTGGCTTCTGGGGGTAGACCGGTTCGGGCAAGACCTCTTCCGGCATCGGCGCCAGCTTGGGAGCGGCGTCTGACTTGTAAAGTATCTGGTGGAGTTTCTGATCGATGCGAAAAGCGGGCGCACTGCTCCCTAGTTCGGTCTCCGCTTGAAGGTTCTCCTGAATCTCAGCCATGTTTTTTCCTCTCCAAAGTTGGGCGATTGCGCACAGGGTTGCGCGGAAAAGAATAGCGACAGTCAGCCAGCGGAGTTATCCGGCATAATCAAACCAACCGAATCATGCTGGGGCGACTGCGAATTTTAGAGTCACGAATCGACGCAGATATTGGCCGATTTTCCGTTGAATTGCAAGCTTTTTACCAAACAGCGATGGCCATTGGCCCAAGTTGCGCCATCGTCGGAATCCGGTTACTCTTGCGAGTTTTGTTAAGGGGCCTGATTTTAGTTAGTAGGCCCCTCCGGATTTGGACTAGTTAAACTGGAAGCGCGGAGGTTGGGATTTGTCAGCCAGGGCTGAGGCAATTATTACGGCGGGTCTGAAGCCAGAGCTCTTCGCCGACCGGGGTGTGGTGACCGTCAGCCGTCGGCTGCTGATCGCCACCCTCACCTTCCTGGTCCTGGCCGGGTTCGGAGTTCGGGTCTCGAGCCTAAGCGCCGAGGGCTTGAGCGAAGATGAACTCAACAAGCTCAACGCCGTAGGCGTATATCGCGCGCACGGTCTCACCTCCGCAAACAGCGAGCACCCGCTACTTATGAAAGCCCTGCTGACGGGGAGCCTGGTCATAGTAGACAAGTGGAACAGCGTCTCCTTTCTTGGCGCGCAGAGACCAATCTCGCCGGAAACAGCTCTACGAATTCCCAGCACAGTCTTTGGCGCATTCACCGCAGTGCTCATCTTCCTGCTGGCCGCCGAACTGTTTGGCGCCGAAGTCGGGTTAATTGCGGCAGCGCTGTGGGCCTTTGACCCGATGGCCATCGGATTTAATCGCATCGCAAAAGAAGATACTTTTCTGCTGTTCTTCTTCCTGCTGGGCAACTTCCTCTGGCTTTATAGCCAACGCGTCGCGGAATCACAGTCAACCCGCCAGGCGCAGAAATACTACTGGGCATCGGCCGCCGCGTTTGGCGCGATGATGGCTTCGAAGTATGTGCCCCAGCTTCTAGCGGTCCCCATCTGCTACTACTGGATCTTCCAGGCAGTTCCGGCTACGCGTTGGCGGCTGGGAAAGAAGCGACTGCTAACGTTCTACGTGCTGATGGGTTTGGTGTTTGTGATTTTGAATCCTACGATTCTGTTCCCTGCCACTTGGCGCCAAATGGGGCAGTTTGCCGGACAAAAGCTGATCGGCCACGACGGCTATGAATTCATGGGCCAGATCTATTCCCATCGCCTGACCGACTGGCTCAACGGCATACCATGGTATTTCTACCATGCCTTTCTGGTGATTAAGCTGCCGGTGTTCGCCGTTCTGGGATTCGTCGCCGGGCTGCCGCTCCTCTTTCGCCGAAAGCTGGGTGACGGGCGCTACTTTCTGCTCTTGTGGATGTTTCTCTGGATGATGACTTTCAGTTTTGGAGGCGGAAAGTTTACTCGCTACTTTACGACCGTGCTGCCCGCGGCGCTGATCACATCTGCCATAGGCGTGCAGGCAGTTGGGCGTTGGCTCGGCGAAAGACTATCCGTGTGGGTCTCCGCTGAGTGGCCCAAAACATACGCAAGTCCCGTCCTGGCCCTGGTCGTCGTCGCAGTTTCCGTCAGCGCACTGTTCACAGCAGCGCCACATTTCCGGCTCTACACAAATGCCCTTGCCGGCGGCCAGGCAAAGGCGGGCTACTACTTTCCCCACGACGAGTTCTACGACGCCAGCGTTCGCGATGTGGTGTTTGAGATAGCCCAGAGGGCGAAGCCTGGAGCACAAGTGGCGAGTGAAACACCCGGCCTGGCTGCTTACTACGCCGGCCGGGCCAACCGTGCGGATATGGTCTTTGTTTCCATTTCCGATCCGAAGGCGCTGAAGCAATTGCGCGAAGGCGATTTCCTAGTGGTGGCTCGGGGTCGCCGCTATTTCAGCAACGAGACGATAATGGCGGCACTTAACCAAGCGGGACCTCCCACTTTTACCCTCTCGCTCGGATCGACGCCTTCAGCTTCGATCTATTTGCTCGATAAGAAGACTCAGGAAGTTGTCAGCGAAACCGCGCGTCGGTTGCCGGCAGTGGCAAGAAATCCGCAATCATCATGGGGAACTGACGACCGTCCAAACTAAGGCGGCGGAGGCGGTGATAGAGTCGTGCAGCATCACCCTGTGCGTTCGGAGTGGGCCTCCACTTCACCATCTGAACCCTCGCTACCGATAAATATCTCGGCGGTGGGAAACTGAGATAATCGTCACAGTCCGCTTCTTATCATCAATTTGGTAAAGCACCCTCTAGTTGCCGACTCTGACACGCCATTCCGGACGGTTCACCAGTCTTTTTGCTCCGGTAGGTCGTGGGTTCTCTGAAAGTGCGGTTATGGTCGCGATGATTCGCGGAGTTAGCTGAGGATGGCTTCGTCGGAAATGTCGAAGTTGGCGAACGACTTGAGGAGAGGTTAACAACTCATAGTTCATGCTGGGTCAATTCGTCAGAAATGAATGGCTTCGGCGCTCCCTCATTCCCCGCGCGTTCACACATCAAGTGGTCGTCCAACTCTTCAATAAACGCTTCCAATCTCGGATCGGATAAAACCAGTGAGGCCAGTTCTCTTTTCTCGTGATCGTTAAGCTGGCGCACACCTTCCATAATCTGTTCAAGACTTAGTGCCGTTTCGAGCTTAGTCATATCTGCCCCCTAAGATATTTCTCCGATAAAGAATAGTCCAGACTTAGGCTTCCGACCCGCCTCATACGATCAATGCAAGAACACTTGCGATCATTCCTTGAAACTTAGCTCTTAGCGCCGCACCTCAACCTCAATCGGCTTCGCGTCATGTGAATCATAGCCTTCAGGCCAGTTGGAAATGTTTACGCCGTAGAGCCAGTCAGACTCAGGGGTAACGGCGAAGCGAATCGCCAGCGGCAGACCGCGCATCGCGCGGAGCCGGAGGAAAAGCCCATCGATGCGCCACTCCTGGATCAACGGCTGGCCCGCGGGTTCGACAGCGATCAGACGTGAACCGCAGTCTCGGCCATTCACAAACAGTGTGACTCGAGTTTTGATGTCGGCAGGTTTAGCGTCAGTGGGTAACACCGGCTGGATGTGTGCGCGCACAATTATTTCACTAACCCGCCGCCGGTCCTCGCGCGCGGGCACGACGTATTCAAGATATCCCGCACCAAAGCCCCAAATGTAACCGGGTCCACCGCCCACTTTCTCGAATCGCGACGCCTGCGCCATTCGCGGCGAGAAGCGATACAAAACCGATTTGTCGTCGCGGACAATCATCAGCGGCACGGTCGCGGGATCCGCTGCGGTCCGCGTCCATGCATATTGGCGCGGCACCAAATGCCGAGCCGGATCAGTCAATCGTTCCGGCGGATTCGCGCTCTTCAGTGATTCAAAAATTTGAGCAGCACGCTTGATCTCAGCCAGCACGCCCTGATCGCGATCGGTCGTATAAGCCACGCCGTAACCTCGCGCCGGGTCGGGTGTCAGAATCCAAAACATCGCCCCAGCCGATCCTGCGCGAATATTGCTCTCGAAGAACGCGCGATACCACTCCGCCTGGGAAAATCCATTGAAGCCTTCGGGCCCCATGCCAAACTCGCCAAACACCAGCGGCTTCCTAAGTGAATGAGCCGCGGCCATGCGGTTGTCGACGAAGTCGTGCAAGTCTGCGGGCGAGTCGACCGCGACATCGCGATCCGGATTCGGATAATGATGAACGTCGCAATAATCGATGTTTGGCAGCTGGTGGTCCGCCAGCCATTCGCGCCGTTCGGCGGCGCCGCGATAACCCCAAACGCCGGAAGTGATCAGATGATTCGGATCAAGCGAACGCAAGTGGTTGCTCATCTCCGCCACCCATGCGCGCCTCTCGCTCCAGCGGGACGTCACCGCCTGACCTTCATTAATTAACTCCCAGCCAAAAATCGTGGGGTCGTCGCGATAGAGCCGGCCGGTGATTGTATTGCGCCGCGTCACGACTTTTTCCACGTGCTCGCGATAGAGGCGACGCGTGTCAGCGTTTGTGTAAAAGAGCATCGCTCGTTCGGGATTGATTCCAAACGGAAACTTGTCGTCGGCAGCATCGTTGATTCCAGCCCAGCGCAGGTATTGCGTGACACCACCCGTGTCGCGCCACCAGTTTGTCAAACAAAGCTGAACTAACAGTTTGTTACGACCGGCTTCCGCAATCACCTTATCGAGATGTACCAGGGCTTCTTCGTTCCACTGATCGGGTGTCCAACGAAACGGATGCGTGCGCGGCCAGTCGGCAAAATCAGCGAGCGGCCCCACGTCCTTCGTGCCGCCTTCGCCCGAAGCCCAAACCCGCACGACGCGAATCCCGGCTTTCGCAGCTCGGGCAAGTGTCTCCGGCATTTGCGCGCGATCCTCGTCGCGATACATGACGGCAACGTTTGCGCCTACGAAGCGAAACGGCCGTCCATCAAGTATGAAGCGTGTTCCCTGCGTGCGAACAAAAGGATCAGATCGCCCACGGCTCAACACCTCGCTGCGTTCGCGAATCAAAAAGAACGCCGCGCCCACAGCAATTGCGAGCGCGGCCATTGCTAAAACTTTTTTCGACATTAATCTAAATCTGCGACACGTCAGACAATCTTCAGTTTGTCGTCAAGTTCGCCTTTGATCCTCCAGTCAGGAGCGACAAACTGAAGTTCGTCGGACTCACTTCGGGTTGGTTAACCTGACAAAGCCCATGATTGCGCAGACGGCGGCCAGCAGAATGAAAAAATTGAAGAATGCCAGAATATTAAACACTAAGCCGTTGTCATTGGTGAGTACGCCAAACGCCGCAGCCAGAAACTGGAGATGAAACAGCAGCAGGCAAACTGCCGCTAGTGAAAACCATCTGGCCGACGGGCCAAAGGCGCGGGCTCGAGCGAAACCCAACACCGCGGCCACGAGCCATGCGATGGCCCCCGCCAAAAACATTCCGACAAAAACCGGTATGAAATAACTAGGCTGGTGGAAAGTTGTCGTCGGTTGCAACAAAAGCATCACGACCATAAACATTAGCTCCTCGCGTTAGCGAACAAATAAGCGCCGCTTGCGCACGTCACATTCCGCTCTCGTGCACAAACGGCGTCAGAGATTCGTTTTCGTTTTCAGCATCAACCGCGGCGCGCACGCAGGATTCGGCGGCCAGGGCGAAATCTTCAAGGCGAGTTAAGCACTTGAAGAGCTCCAGCAGCTTTACTGCGTAATGTGGATCTCCTCTTCCTTGTTGACGTGCCCCAGGAAGTAGAGCAACCCGCAAATAAACGCGACCGCAGCTAAACCCAAAGCGATCCAACCCTGTGTATGACCACCCGCCGGATCGACGGAAGTCACAAATTTATAGAAATAGTAAATCGCACCCACAGCGGCCGCCAGACCTACAACCGCAGCAATCAAGTCTTTCATCTTCGTTTTCCTCCCGGCCAATGAGTTGCAATGAAGATCTAAGGATAAAGCCGTTTTTTGTTAACTAGTGGCCAGCATGTTAACGCCGCAAATCGGGGAACGCAAGTGTTTGCAGCCGAATCGACAGAACATCCAGGTTTAAAAGCGACAGTAAATAACTGCCAACTTATTTCAGAATCACGCGCTTGTCGCCGGCGCGGCGGGTTATCCGCTCGCGATCCAGATATTCAAGCAGCGGAATCGCATACTTGCGCGAAACTCGGGCAATATCCTTGAATGCGGCCACGTCAATTAGCCGCTCCGGCTCGTGCTGCGACCCATACTCGTTGAGCAGACGCTTTAACTCTGCGAGCGCCTCCGCATGGATAAACGTTTCCCCTTGAACGCGCAACAGGGTTCCATTATCGATCAGCCGTTGCAGAACTCTCCGTCCGTGCGCTCGCTGGGCCGCGCTCACACCCGCGGCTTCCATCGCCTGTTCCACCGTGGGCATGGCGAGCCCGCCCGTTTTATAGAAGCCGGCGATCCGGTCACTTAATTCTCCGTCTGCACCTGACAGATCCAGGCTGTGTTCCGCGACCCGCACCAGATCCTTTTCCGCAACGAGGACACCTTCCCTTTCCAGCCGGGCCAACACTCCTCTGAATATTTCCGGAGGCGCGTGCGAGAAATGACGCTCGCGTAATGTTTCCCGCGCGAGGCCTCGCGATAACGGTTGACGCTGGTGATGCAGCCTGACCTCATCAACCGCCGCGTGCGCCAGTTTTTTCATGCTCTCCGGAGCTATGAACACGCCATCAATTTCAAGAATCAATCCCTCGTCTTGCGCTTGCCTGGCGGCTTCTGTCAGCACTTCCGTGGTCCAGCCGGTACGCGCGCCGAGTTGCGCCAGCTTCAGCCCACTGTCCTGCGCCGCTTGCACAAACGCAGCCAGCTTCGCCGGTCGCTGTTGGGTCATCAGCACACGCAACCGATCGCTGGTTTGGGTTAACTCGCGGCCGCGATGTTTAGTGGCTGCTGGGTCAAGCACCAGACCGCCGGCGATCGTCTGCGCGGGTGAGTAGGATCGGATAATGAACCGCTCGTCGTGCAAAGCCACCAACGGACTTTCCAGCCGCAACTGTGCAAAACCGGATTCGCCCGGCGCGATTTCTCCTCCGACGTTGAGCACCCTGACGCGCGCCAGCGCTTCAGCAGAGCCAAGGTGAACGCGAACCCGCGCCCGCGTTCGAATAGCTCGGGGCGCGCTGCGCAGAACTCCCAACTCACCATCGATGATCTGCGTGGTGGCGAGGCGGCCGACGTCGCCGAGCACCATTCCTCGTTGGATCGCGCTCGTTTCTACACCGGCAAGGTTTACGGCCGTGCGCTGGCCAGGCCGTGCGCAAGGCACTGACGCCCCATGAACCTGCACACCACGGGCGCGAACACGCAAACCCGCCGGCATCAACTCGAGTTCAGCGCCTTCGCAAATCTCACCCGAAACCAGCGTGCCGGTAACTACAGCGCCAAATCCTTTCATCGTGAACGCCCGATCGACCGGAAGCCGGGTTACAAAATCCGCCGAGCGCGGTGGGACTTCCGAGGCGATCTGACGAAGGGTGGTCCGCAGTTCGTCCAGACCTTGACCCGACCGGGCACTGACCGCCACAACCGGCGCACCTTCCAGGAATGATCCCGCCACCAACTCTTCCGCTTCGTCGCGCACCAGCGAGATCATTTCCTCCTCGACCGTATCGGTCTTGGTAATCACTACCAGGCCTTTGCTGACTCCCAGCAAGCGGCAGATGTCGAAGTGTTCACGCGTTTGCGGCATCACGCCCTCGTCTGCGGCGATGACCAGGGCCACCGCGTCGATGCCATGCACTCCAGCCAGCATGTTCTTCACGAAGCGCTCGTGGCCGGGGACGTCAACAAAACCGACGCGCACGTTCCCCAGATCCAAATCGGCAAAACCAAGATCGATGGTGATGCCGCGCCGCTTCTCCTCGGGCAAACGATCCGGATCCTTTCCGGTCAATGCCTGCACCAGCGTGCTCTTTCCGTGGTCGATATGGCCGGCGGTACCAATGATGATGGAGTGCGTGCCAGATGCAGGGCTTTGGGTTTCGGATTCCGGGTTTCGGGTGGCAGTTGGCATCGTTTGAGATCAGGATTGGATTAAGACGTTGCGGATTTTGACACTACTTAACTACTTCAAAATCGGTCCATTGCGTGGCCACGCGGTGTTTCTCTTTCGCTAAAGGATCTCTGACTACCAGTTGCATCTGATACTCACCGGGTTCCAGCACGGAGCCTAGTTGAAGCGCACCGCTGGCGTTAAGTCGCTTTAGGTCGGGCTGGTTGCTGGTATCAAACGCCATCTCCCGGCCAACAAACACTTGCTCCCCATTGCGAAACAGCCGGAGTTGCGTCTGCAATTGTGGTTTCCGAGTCGCCTTATCACTTTGCGCGTTGTAGATAGCGAAGCCATAAACCACCACTGAGCCTGACTTAAACTGCCGCAGCGCTGCACCGGCATTTGAATCCAGCTCGTCCACAAAACCCTCCGCAGGATCTTCGCCTGGCCCAGCTGCCAAAGTCTTTTGATATGCCTCCGCGCTCATCCCGGTCGCCACGATTCCGGAGATGGCCAATCGATTCTTCTTTATGTCCGGGACTTCGATAAACTGGTTGGCCGATCCAATGCGGTTCGACAAAACGTCCCGCAGAGCCGTGCGCAGTTGATAGGCGCCGGGCTTCTTCACGGGCACAGTGACGCTGTAGGTAAACCCGGATTTGAGAATGCGTTCGTAGGCTTTATCTTTGACGCGCATGGTATGCGAGCGGCTAAGCTGATCCACTACCACGCCGTTGTCGCCAAACGTAATTGCGATGATCTCGAAGACAGCCTTGTGCCAACCGTCTGGTTCATCTGTAAAAGTTAAGTCGCGACCTCTGATGTGAAGCATGGATCGCATGTAGGAACCCACCTTGGCATCATTGGCAAACAACGAAGTCAATCGCACATGAACTCCGGATGCGCCGAAGGGCGAAGTAAGCGCAGCAAACATCTGTTGTGAAGTAGTTCGCTTGGTGGGTGCGGCTTCTTCGTCTGTAATTCCATAAAAACCGTTCCGCATGCGCACATTAAACTTGCCCGCCCGCGTGACTTTGAGTTTGAGTCTATGAAACTTTCGGCGGCCGGAAATCTGATCAAACGTCGATTCGTCTGGCCTGTACCCGATGAGGTAATAACCGCCCTGGTCTTCAATCACTCGTCGAATGCTGCCCGCCAGATCGTTGTTGTTACGAATCGCAAGCCCTCCGGTTTGTTGGGCCAGATAATTCAAACCATTTTGCGACTCAAGAAAGTCGCTCCGACGATCGCTCAGACCCTGTTCGACTTGGGCCGACGTCATCCCGGAAGTTGAATCAGCGGCCGTCAAGCCCAACGCCTGCAAGCCGCGGGCGTCCATCGTGTAAATGACCACCGACGCCCGGTTGGCGAGTTCGGTAAGACTTTGCAGCGCCGTCAGAACTCGTAAGCTACCCGTGGGCTCGTTGCGACTAAAAATCTTGACACCGTCGGAGATCAGGACCACCGACTTTCGCCCCGGCAATTCTCGTAAGCCGCGGACAATGTATTGCACTGCGCCAAGCGTGCCGACGGCAAAGACATCTTCGCGAAACTGATCCAGATCTTCGCGGGTTGCGCCTCTTGATTCGTCGTCGTTCGCCGTAGGCGACAAGGAGCCCTGGCTGCCCATGGGCGCGAAGGCCCCAATCCCGCCGCGGCCCGTCGGAGTCCATTTCACCCTCTCCACGGCTGCATACAGCTGTCGCTTATCAGACGTAAACTGCTGCAAGGCCCCTATGCCACCGCCCGTGCGAATGATCGCAACCAGGTCGTTTGGCTGCATCTGCTGATCGAGGAATTTCTTCAGTGCCTGACGCACAAAATGAGTGCTTTCAAACGAGAGACCGAGGTCGTCAACCACCAGCGCGATGGTGCGGCGCACTTGCTCAGGCCGCAGCCGCACGGGAGGACCCGGAATCTTACTGTCAGTCCGCTTCGCCGATTCCGTGCGGTCCGAAGGGGTGATCGAATCCAAAGCCACGTAGGAGAACCCGGTGATTTTCTGCGGTCGCCCATCCTCCTGGATCTCCACTTCCTCAGGCCGCAAGTCAGTTACTGGTTTACCATTCTTGTCGGTCACTACGGCATCAACCTGCACGAGATTGGTCGTGATCTTTACAACATCGTCGTCGTCTGATTGAGCCGGTTTTTGAGGTTCAACTTGCGAAGGCTTTGGTCGTTGCTGCTGTTCGGAGGGTAACGTTTGCGCCAGACCGGGCAGCACGAGCTGGACAAGAATCACCTGGCTCGTAAGCATTGAGATGAGGAGTCGCTTGTTCACTTAAATCGCCTCCGGTCTCTTCTTCAGGATTTTTTCGTAAAACTCAATATACTGTGGGATCACCAGGTCAGTATTGTAACGACTGAGGGCCGACTCGCGCGCGCGTTTACCCATCTCGATTCGTAGCTCGGGATTCGAGAGCAGCCGGCCCGCGTCATCAGCCATTTTTCCAGTGTCGCCAACTTCGCTGAGAAATCCAGTTTCACCATCGGTTACAACTTCCGGTACACCGCCAACGCGCGAGGCCACCACCGGCACTTCGCAGGCCATCGCTTCCAACGCGGCCAGGCCAAACGATTCCTGTTCGGAAGGCAGCAGCAACACATCGCCGGCTGAAAGGTAATCAACGATCTTCGGCTGCTCGCCGACGAAGACACAATGGTCAGCAATTCCCAAATCGCGGGCTCGGTGTTCGCAGGCGGCCCGCTCGCTGCCGTCACCCACCATGACCAGGCGCGTCTTGATTCCCTGCCGCAAAACGCGCGCGAGTATTTCGACGCAATCAACCGGGCGCTTCACCGGACGCAGATTTGAAACGTGAACCAAAAGCGGTTCGCCCTGTGGCGCCAGCGCTCGGCGCAACTCTTCCACCGGATGACGAGCGTAATCCGACTTGCAAACAAAATTTGGTATCACCGTGATGTCGTCAACCTGAAACGTTGCCTTGGTCTCGCGTTTCAAGTAATGCGAGATGGACGTGACGCCGTCAGATTGGGCGATGCCATAGCGCGTGATCGGCAGATACGACGGATCAGCGCCCACGAGCGTAATGTCAGTTCCGTGTAGTGTGGTGATCACCGGCAGATAGCGTTTCGGCTTGAGCGACTCACGCGCCAGGATCGCGCTGATCGAATGGGGAATCGCGTAGTGCACGTGCAGCAAATCCAGGTTCTCCGTCTCAGCCACCTTCGCCATCATGCTGGCCTGCGCGAGTGTGTAAGGTTGATGCTCAAACAACGGATACGACATCATCTCTACTTCGTGAAAGCGTACGCGCTCGCTAAGTTTGGTGAGCCTGGTCGGCAGTGACGAAGATATGAAATGAACTGTGTGGCCGCGTTCGGCGAGCTCTTTTCCCAACTCCGAACCGACGATGCCGCTGCCGCCGTAGGTTGGATAAACCGTGATGCCGATGTTCATGGCTGAGAGGCTAAGTGTTTTGCTCGTTCAATGCCAGTCTGGAGCGGCGGGTTTCATTCACGCCGCCGGGATAGACGCCGCGCGGATGATTCATGCTGTTTCGTGTCATTTTGTGGATAGTTTGCTTTGACTGGTCTGCGCGGACTCGACATCGGTTATTATTTCCGGCAACGGCTTGTCGAACCATTAAACCAGAAAGGTGCATAACATGAATTCCAGGATCGTCCGGGTGGGTGTCAGCCTGTTAGCGCTGGCCCTGCTATCGAGTTGTAGTCTCAACAAAAATTCGAAATCCTCGATTGAGTCGAAGTCGTCGCCTGTTTCCGTAGACAGCACCGCGCCGGGAATCGAGAAAGTTAAGCCGGCGCCGGGCACCGGAAATGTCCAGGGTCTGGTTTTATACAACAGCAAGCCAGCCGAGAATATCGAGGTGAAACTCTGCGAAACCTTTAATCAATACATCGGCGGCTGTGGCGGCAAAACTTATACAGCGCGGACCGACAAGGAGGGCGAATATGTCATCACCAACGTCGAGCCCAAAGTTTACGGGGGACTGTTAGCCAAGGTGTTTGAGACTGACTCGTCAGTGTTTGCCACGACGGGGATCGCCGGCATCAGTTCCACCAAATACGAAGTCGCGGCGGACAAGACGTTATTCATCACGCCGACACATCTCTTCAAGAGTGATCTCAAAATAGCGAACCCGAAAGCGGGTGCGAAGGTAAGCACGAAGGACCTGGCGCTCAAGTGGGACGCCTATCCCGATGCGGCCTATTACAAGTTTAGTATCTACGCTGACGATGCCAGCGTTACTTCGCCCTACATCGGTGAACGAGTGGACGACACTTCCTACAGTCTCGACAAACCGTTGCAAAAAGGCACGTATCGCTGGCAGGTTACTGCTTACAACGGCGCGGACAAGAAGCTTTCGGAAAGCAGCCACGACATTAAATTCACCATCACCGATGGTCC
>JANMVC010000016.1:0-4362 GCA_031392315.1 Pyrinomonadaceae bacterium
CGACTGGCGCTGACGTCGCCGTGGTTTCCGACGCGGGCACACCAGGGATTAGCGACCCGGGATTTCAGATCGCTCGGCTCGCGATCGAAGCTGGCATACAAGTGGTTCCGGTGCCTGGGCCCAGCGCGTTGATTGCGGCCCTAATCGCATCGGGTCTGCCTTCGGATGAATTCTTTTTTGGCGGGTTTCTCCCGGCGCGTTCAGGCGCGCGGCGCACGCGGCTGGCCGAGCTTCGTGCCTTACCCGCTACTCTGGTTTTTTACGAGGCGCCGCACCGCATCGCCGCTTCGCTTCGAGACGCACATGAGATGCTCGGTGAGCGCGAAGCTGTCGTCGCGCGCGAGCTGACTAAGATGCACGAAGAAATTGCGCGGGGAAAATTAAGCGAGCTGGCGGTGCGTTTTGCAGGTCCGGAGCACGCGCGCGGCGAGATGGTGCTGATCATTGACCGCATCGTGATCGAGAGCGAGATCAGTGCTGGAGCCGCTGCGCTGAGTGTTGGTGAGTTAGTTGTAAAGCTGGAAGGCGAGGGACTGGATCATCGCGCAGCATTAAAAAAAGCGGCGCGTGAACTGGGACTGTCGAGAGATGAAGCCTATAGGCGCCTGGTCGCCGAGCGTGGGCAAACATGACCTTAGGCAATCCTACGATCTTGGGGCTGGGTTATCTGACAGACTCCCACCCATTAGCGCCGGCAACTGCTTATCAACTTTCGGGCGCGCAGTCCGACTAGCCAGTTCCCAAACCATCATGTAAACGGTGCGCGTGACACGCTCCATCTTCTGGTAATCGATCTTGTCCGCCGAATCTCCGCGCCCGTGGTAATCCTCGTGTTCGCCGTCGAAAAAGAAAACTATCGGAATGCCCTTGCGCGCGTAGTTGATGTGGTCGCTGCGAAAGAAGAAACGATTGGGATCCGCTGGATCGTCGTAACGATAATCGTAGGTGAGATTCAAATACTGCTGGTTAACCGTTTCAGTTAGTTCACCCAGCTCAGTGCTCATCATCTTTGAGCCAATCACGTAGATTGCATTCGTCCCCGACAGGTTCTTATTTCGCGGATTGGTGTCAGCATCTTTTTTGGCGCGGCCAATCATGTCGAGATTGATCTGGGTGACTATGTTTTCCAGTGGCACAGTTGGGTAAGCGGTGAAGTAACGCGAGCCCCACAATCCTTTTTCCTCGCCCGCATGCCAAACAAACAGCACGGAACGCCTGGGCCGCTTACTGGTTTTGGCCAGTGCTTCAGCCATAGCCAGCAACGCGGTGGTGCCGGAACCGTCATCGTCTGCGCCGTTGTAAACCGAATCACCGTTCACGGCCGGCCCGCTACCCACATGATCGTAATGCGCGCCCAGGGCCACATATTCGTTTTTCAGAACCGGGTCGCTGCCTTCAAAAATAGCCACGACGTTTTGCGTGGCCGCGGATTCAGATTTGACCCGCACGCGGATGGTCAGTTTCTTGTCCGGATGCAACGAAAAGGATTCCGGCAGTTGACCGCTCGAGGCCAATTCGACGAGCGATGCAGCCGTGTGCTTCTCGCCCAAAAACAAACTGTTAGTCACTCGCGGCGCGGGAACGATTCTCGGCAGTTGCGGCCCGGCAGCGATTTGAAACTTCTCCACTGTGCTGTTGGGTCGTTCCGTGAGACGGGTCCGGTTGCGGTCCCAATTAGCCAGGTATTGAAAATCCGGAACCGCCACAATACCTACTGCGCCCTTACTGATTGCATAGGTGACGGGGTTCATCCAATCCTCGCCCTGCTTGCCCGCGAGGTCAGCCCGGGTAAAACCCGACGGCAACCCGTTCAGCGGTGAAAATATGATTACGATCTTGCCTTTCGGATCGACAGACTTGTAGGGATCGAGATTCTTCGACTTGTGGAACCAACCGTTTCCCGCGAACACCAGCGAAGCAGTGACATCGGCGTTGGCAGCCAGCGGAATGTAGTCATCGCCAAACACGAGGGTTTCGCCGTTGAGTTGCACATGGGTTTCCGCCGCGTCGATCGAATCTTTCCGCAAAGAGATTTTCTGAAAAAAAGTGCCGTCGCCGCCGGCTGGTTTGAATCCCCAGCGCGATAAGTTAGTAGCCAGAAACTTTGCCGTGATGTCGAGACCGCGCGAGGGTGTGTCGCGGCCTTCCATTTCGTCCGCGGCGATGAAGGAAAGGTAGTCCTTCAGTTGAGCTGCCGTGATCGCGTCAGCGCCTCTCTGCGCTGCGAGCGAAGCCGGCGTAACTTTTGCGGGCCGCCCGGTCTTGCGCTGTGCGAACCCTTGCGGGACAAACGACGATGACGCAAAGCAACCGAGCAGCACGCTCGCCAGGACAACTGTGGTAAACGATCTTCGCATTTATTCTCCGGTCAAGGGTTCAAACTAGCAGCCGCGGATTCGCGCGGATAAACGCGGATCTGACAAGAACACGACTACAGCTAAGTCTCTCAGATTCGCGTCATCCGCGTTAATCCGCGGCTAATCATCAGTCACAGAAATTAAGCCTGCTGGACGGCCTGCACCAATCTGGTCAGCGTTTCCTTCGCGTCGCCATAAAGCATTCCCGTAACGTCCTTAAAAAACAGCGGGTTCTCAAGACCCGAAAACCCTCGGCCCTGTCCGCGTTTCAAAACCACTACGGACTTCGCGCGATCCACTTCAAGAATCGGCATTCCCGCAATCGGACTACTCGGATTGTCACGCGCATCGGGGTTCACCACATCGTTGGCACCGATCACCATGGCCACATCCGTCGAAGGAAACTCGGGATTGATTTGCTCCAGCTCGTACAAAGACGAATAGGGCACGTTTGCTTCAGCCAGCAACACATTCATGTGACCCGGCATGCGACCGGCGACGGGATGAATTCCATACTTCACAGTGACGCCGCGTTTCTCGAGTGTGTCGGCCAACTCGCGCACCGCATGTTGCGCCTGCGCCGTGGCCAAACCATAACCCGGCACAAACACGACCTTGCTGGCGTAGGCGAGTTGCACGGCAATATCGTCGAGACTTACCTCGCGCATCGTGCCAGTCTGCTCACCGGGTGTTCCCGATATCGCTGCGCTGCCAAACGCACCGAAAAGCACGTTCGTCATCGAACGGTTCATGGCCCGGCACATCAGCACCGAAAGAATGAATCCGGAAAAACCATCGAGCGTGCCGGCGATGATCAGCTCTTTGTTTGATAACACGAAGCCGGTCGCCGCCGATGCCAGGCCGGCGTAGGAGTTCAGCAGCGACATGACCACCGGCATGTCCGCGGCGCCGATCGGCAACACCAAAAGTATGCCGAAGAGAAACGCGAGTCCGGCCATCGCGAAAAACAGAGGCATAGAACCAGGCACAAAAATCAGGTAGACAAAAATGCCCGCAGTCGTGGCCAGCAGCGCCATGTTGAAAATATTTTGGCCCTTGTAAGTCAACGGTGTGCCGCGCACGAGTCCCTGCAACTTGGCAAACGCGAGCAGGCTTCCGGTTGTAGTCAATGCTCCCAGCATTACTTCAAAGCCGATCGCCGCCATCGTCACCTTATCGACGTGTCCCCCCTCGCGATAAAACTCGGAGATGCCCACCAGCGCCGCGGCGAAAGCTCCAAACGCATGGGAGAGTGCGGTCCGCTGCGGCATCGCGGTCATCGGCACCCAGAAGCCCATCGCCAGCCCGACTAGCGATCCCAACACCAACCCCAGAATGATCCAGGTGTAGGTGATGATGTCGAGATGCAACAGCGTGCCGATGATGGCCATCAGCATGCCAAACTCAGCGAGGTGCATCCCGCGCTTGGCGGTTTCCGGATGACTCAACCCTTTCAACCCGAGGATGAAAAGGATGGAAGCCAGCAGGTAGCTTAGTTCGATGAAATAAGTGCGCACTGTTAAGTTGGACTTGGGTCTTTGGTTTTTGTGCTTTGTGCTTTGTACTTCGTGCTTTGTGACGAAGCGCTTCTGGATTCTAGATTCTGTGTTCTTTCTTCTGCTTCTACTGCTTTTTGCCTTCTGCCTTCTGGCTCGCCGTCGGTTTGCGTTTGAACATCCGCAGCATGCGATCGGTGATTACAAATCCGCCGACCACGTTTGTCGCTGAACAAAACACCGCGGTGAAACCAAGGATCGTACTAACGGTGTTGTAGTCGGCGCCCGCGGTGACGATGGAACCTACGAGCGAAATGCCGGAGATAGCGTTAGTCGCCGACATCAGAGGCGTATGCAAGAGCGGAGGCACGCGGGAGATCACGAGGTAACCGAGAAACGCCGCGAGCGCGAAAACGTAAAGCGCCGAGATTAATGTTTCATGCGTCATTTTTAGTACTCAACTAATTTTGCAACGCCGCCGCCACGCGGCTGTTCACCACCTGGCCCGC
>JANMVC010000027.1:0-4334 GCA_031392315.1 Pyrinomonadaceae bacterium
TCTGCGGTGAACGGCGTCAACAAGATTCACCACGGAGAAACAGAGAACGCACAGAGATTAGTTAGACCGGTTTCACAGATACAAACGAACAACCCTCGATTTTTGAATTGCGGTGAGAGATCCGAACGCAACGGATTTGTCACCGCAAAATTATTTAAGCAACTCGAGTCATTGCGATAAAATAGCGGTTAGATAATGAATCTCCCGAGCCCTCGTAAAGCTGTTATTGAGCTCTTGACTTAACCTCGGGCATGAGGCTAATAAGGTTGGGCCAATCAAACCGAGACAGCATTCAACACCAAGTGGGCAACAGTTGCTCCGGAATGTTCGTCAGACATTAACCTAGTTCGTGGTTCGCTTTTGTAGTGAGCTGCATATTTCAAGAATGAAGGAGACAGTAATTTATGGCAATCCCGAAGTTTAGAATGTTTTCCTCCCTCGCGCTCGCTATCACCCTTTTGACCGGCTCGGCGGCAATCGCCTTTGCCCAGGACACAACCAGCACGGCTGGCTCGCGCACAGTTGCCAGCGGTCAGAAGATGAAAATCAAAGGCGTCGTCACGCGACGTGACGCCGATACATTTACTGTCCGCGACAACAATGGCGTGGACACAGTTGTTCGTCTCGACGATCGCACCAGCGTCAAAGCCAAGGGTGGCTTTCTGCGCAGCGGCTCAAACTATGGACAGACCCAGATCCTGCGTGGTCTCAATCTCGAGGTCGACGGACGCGGTGGCGCCTCCGGCGAGTTGCTGGCAGAGAAGATCCGTTTCAATGAATCGGATTTGCGAGTAGCGCGCGCTGTTGAATCTCGCGCGGCGCCGTTGGAAGATCGCGCTTCAACCACCGAGACAAAGTTGAGCCAGGTGGAGCAAAACGCACAGCGCTTGTCTGGACAATTGGATGAGCTCTCGGCCGTAGCAAACACTGCCAAGGGTGGCGCCCGTGCTGCTCAGGAAACCGCCGATGCCGCAGTCGCCGGTGTGAATACGACCAACGAACGCATTTCGGCCCTCGATGACTATGAACCGCAGACGGTTTTAGCGGTCAACTTCAGAGTGGGAAGCGCGGCGTTGTCCGCCGACTCGAAATCGCAGCTCGATGAACTGGCCACCAAGGCGCTCAATGCCAAGGGTTATGTCGTCGAAGTCTCCGGTTTCACCGATGCTTCTGGCAGCGTGGAAAGGAACCGTGCGCTCAGCCAACGTCGCGCCGATGCAGTGATTCGTTATCTGGTTGAAAATCACCGGATCCCGCTCCGCCGGATTGTCACGCCCTACGGCTTTGGCGAATCCAATGCTGTTGCGGAAAACAATTCACGCGCCGGCCGCGCGCAGAATCGCCGAGTGGAAGTGAAGCTGCTGGTTAACAAGGGACTCATCCAGCAAGCTCCGGCAATGACGACCACCGGTACAGGTGGCGATCAGTAACGATCCATTAACGTTTGCTGGTCGCGAGCAATTGGGTGCGGCTGGCAATCAGACGCCATGAGTCATGCCGCCGGAGTTTTTGAGATAAACTCGCAGCCAGCAACGGCGCATCCCATCGCGCGGTAATGATGGGAGCTGACCTGGCGGCATGAGGATTGGTTTTGATGAATAGCGTACACAAGGGAAAACAATTTGGGCCAGCGCTGCTTTTTGTAGTGCTGGCTCTTTTTTATTTCGTCGGCGTCGCCTCTGCGCAGTATGTGAAGGACCTGCCACCGCCTCCGCCCCCGCCGACTCCCAAACCCACGCCTACACCTGAGCCCAGGGACGAGGACTTCGATGTCATCCGCGTCAGTTCGAATCTGGTGATAGTTCCGGTTTCGGTAGTGAACCCGAGCGGCCAGGCTGTCCACGGCTTGCCGGTAAGCGATTTTCGACTTGAAGAAGAAGGACGAATTCAACAGATTGTCGAGATAGGAAATCCCGATCAAGTGCCGCTAGACATCGCGCTGTTGTTCGACATCTCGAGCAGCGTCAGCCAGAAGGGGTTCTTTGCCTTTCAACAACAGGCAGCCGCGCGTTTTTTGCGACAGGTCATGAAGCCGACCGACCAGGCGGCGGTATTCACAATTGGAGCTGATGCGCAGATGGTGGCGCCGCTCGGTTCAGCGGAAGTGGCCGCGGCAAAACTGTCGGCAATTCCTGCCGCGACTTCCAGCGTCTCCACCTCTTTCTACGACACGGTAGCGGCGGCGGCAAACTATTTGAATGACAAGTCGCCTCAGAATCGCCGCAAAGTCATTGTGGTGATCTCCGA
The DNA here is from genome assembly GCA_031392315.1 of Pyrinomonadaceae bacterium. Taxonomy (GTDB): domain Bacteria; phylum Acidobacteriota; class Blastocatellia; order Pyrinomonadales; family Pyrinomonadaceae; genus PSRF01. The sequence goes on from JANMVC010000027.1 coordinate 2,248, forward strand.
CGGCGACGACACTTCGAGCAATCTGTTGCAGCAGACCATGGCTGAGATTCGCGCGAATCAAAAGGTTGAGCCTACGCGTGCGGCAGCCACCGAGAATTTGCAGTTGCGACATCGCCGCGCCGTAAGTGAAGTGCAAAAGGCAGTGCAGAAGTCTGACGCGGCTTTTTACTCGATCAATCCTGGCGGGCCTTCGGTGCACCTGAATCAGATCAGCACCCGAGCCCAGCGCGGGATGGAAACAATAGCGCAATCAACCGGCGGGACGGCGTTTGTGCCTGATGGCGAGAAGGATTTGGAAAGAGTTTTTAACGAGGTAGCGGCGGAGCTGCGGGGACAATATCTGTTGCAGTATTACTCAAACGCACAAACGAGCGGCGCGCAGTTTCGTCGGATCGTCGTCGCCGTGCCCACTCGTGCTGATCTGCGCGTACGCGCGCGCCAGGGTTACTACCCGAAGAAGTGAAGCGTGAAAAGTGAAGGGTGAAGCGCGAAGAGTTAAGAAAGAAATTATGGATCGCGAATAAGAGTCGGCGGGCGTTTCACTCTTCACGTTTCACTCTTCACCTTTCACTGCCTTACCTCATCTCCAGCAACACATCTGTCAGCCGATTCACAACCTCCAACAGCGTTCGTCCTGCCCGGTCAAACTGATTCGCCGCCGCTTGATCGTCGGCATTGGAAGCACCGGCCGCGCTGCCCGCGAGCTTAATGTAGTAACGCTGCAGTTCGGGCGTCGTGCGGAAATGGAGTTCGAGGGCGTCGAGGCCATCTCTTACGCCTTGAATACTGGTGCGCACTGATTGTTTGTTTCGCTTCACTTGCTCGATCACCGCCGGCGAGGTTTGGTTTCCGCGGGCCGCGTCATCATCAAAAGCCTCGAGCCCCTTGGCCACCCCGCCGAGCAAATAAATAAACCTCGTCAGCACCTTAATCTGATCGGCCACGCGCTTGGCGCCGTCGCGCTGCACTTCGGAGCCTTTGGCAGTACTCGTTGCCTTAGTTGGTTTCGCGGTTGTGCGTTTTCTCGTTTGCGAGAAACCGCTGATTGGAAAAAGAAAAACGGTGGCGATTAACAGGGCTACGATTCGATGCACTGTGATTCTCCTGTCGCTAATGTTCGACTTGAAACTCTTGCTGAGCGGGTGGCGCCATTATAACCGCAAACCGCTTGGAGCGTCGGCGTCTCCGTACCCCTTCGAGCTTTAGCAAGCTTTGCAGTCTTTGCGGATAACGCTGCTAGAATGACGCGAGACTTCCTGTGCAGGTTGCATCAATGATTCAAAACAAAGAGCTCCTGGTGAAACGACTCGGCCGCGTCGAATATGGCGCGGCGCTTGAGATCCAGAAGCAAGTATCGGATGCGGTGAAAGCGAGCGAGCAACCGGACACGCTGTTGTTGCTGGAACATCCGCACACGTTGACAGTGGGTCGTCGCGGCGACAGCTCCGCCGTCTTGTTTCCCGCGGAATTGCTTGCGGCCCGCGGCGTCACAGTTTTTGAAACGAATCGCGGGGGGAAAGTTACGTACCATGGACTCGGCCAGCTTGTCGGTTATCCGATAATTAATCTCAGCCCTGATCGGAAAGACGTCCATCGTTATGTGCGCGACCTGGAAGAAGTTTTAATTCGTACGCTCGCGGATTTTGGGATCCACTCGTTTCGCATTGAAGGGTTGACTGGCGTTCATACGGCGCGTGGAAAAGTTGCGGCCATCGGCGTGCACATTTCCCGCTGGGTAACCACTCATGGCCTTGCGCTCAACGTGAATACCGACCTTAGCTTTTTTAGTTTAATCATCGCATGCGACGGAGAACAGGTGACTTCAATGGATGACCTGTTGGGCCACGAGGTCAGTATGGCTGAAGTTGAGGATCGACTAGCGACGCGCTTTGCCGAGGTTTTTGAAATGACCTTGACGGAGCTATCGCAGACCATGGTTTAAGCGGAACTTTGCGTTCTTTGCGGTTAAATATTTCTAAGCATGATAACAATTGAAACTATCCGTGAAGCGGCTACGCGAATTCGCGGCCACGTTCATCGCACTCCTGTGCTCACCTCGCGTTCGTTCAACGAAGCGACGGGCAAGG
>JANMVC010000123.1:0-5662 GCA_031392315.1 Pyrinomonadaceae bacterium
CCCCAGGTTAAAGGCCAAAAAAACCATCGGAGCCCGCGGAGTGGGCGACAGCTATAGCACCGATAAGAAGCTGTCGCCCGCTCCGCGGGCTCTGATCTTGCTCAATGCAGTGTTCCTGGGGTTCCGCTGCGCTCCACCCCAGGCTTTATGCTTTCGCCTGCTTCGCAGGCTCACGCGCCGAACCGTGAAACAGAAGAAGGATACGCCCGCCTGAGGCCGGCACTCCAAGCTACGTGCCAAACTTTTCCTCAAACTCAGGCGAGCGCCGCCGCAGGTCGAGCCAATCGAGGAACAGTTCCGGCGACTCCAGCCAAACACGGAGCCAGTTTGAGATTTCCTTCGCCTCCTCACGTTCGACGTGGTTGGCGATTTTGCTTTGCGAGCGCAACTGCGAATCGCCGCGCACTTCAATAATGAAAGCGCGCAAGCGTTTCAATCCCTGCTCATTGTTTGCTCCTTCAAGTCGCTGGCGCTGCTCGTCAAGCTTCGCAAACGACTCCAACGCCTCCTTCAGATTCGCGAAGCTTAACGGCGCGCTCGATTCGACTATCTTCCGCTCGCGCCACTCAGCGTCAAAGTTAAACACTTCCGGATGCCGCAAGACCGCGCCTTCGTCTGCCACCGTTCGCGCTATCGACGCCGGACTCCCGACCGCGCCGGCGCCAAACTTTTCCGCGACAGCCTTTTGAATCTGCTCCAGCTCGCGCGCGCCCACCGATTCACAGTCGAGCGCCTCCCAAGCTTCGATAATCAGATCGGAAATTGTCCGGGCCTGCCATTTCGTTGCGCTCATAGTCGTGTTCACCGAGGAAGCAGGGGCAGTAGCCCGACTGTGAAGGAGGGCGTAACTTGCCAAAATCGTCAAACTTGTCCCGCGCCCTCCCTTACGGTCGGGCTACTGCCCCGCTCCATTGTTAAGTTAAACTTAGTCTCTCATGAAGCGCCTGACAAATCATTTGCGAATCCTGCTCATAATAATCGCTTCCGCGGCCTCCGCCGTGGCGCAAGACGCGCGCGTAATCTCGAAGATTGAATTTGATGGCCTAAAACAAGTTGCCGCCGAAGAAGCCCTGGCTACGAGCGGCCTGAAAACCGGCCAACCATTCAAGCTCGACGACATCGATGCCGCGGCGCAACGGCTCCTCGATAGCGGCGTTTTCAAGCAGGTCGGCTATCGCACACGCACCGCGGCCAACAAGGTAACGATAACTTTCCAGGTGGAAGAGGCTGGCGGCGGCGAGTCACCCGTCGTTTTCGACAACTTCATCTGGTTCTCCGAGGAGCAACTGATGGAAGCCGTGCGTCGCGAGGTGCCTTTGTTTGCCGGTCGCGCGCCTAACGTCGGGAAAATGCCGGAGGCTATCAAGCTGGCTTTGCAGCAGCTCCTCACCGAGCAGAAGATTCCCGGCACCGTGGAATACTTAGCTTTGCAGGATATCCCGGGCCGCATGCTGGGACACATCTTCAATGTCAGCGGCATCAAGATGCCTATCTGCGCGCTTCACTTTCCCGGCGCGGCAAACCTTGCCGAAGAAAAGCTCGCCGGTATTGCTAAGGAGTTAATCGAGACTGACTATTCGAGTGAACTGGTGCGCGGGTTTGCCGACATGAAACTCGTGGCCGCATATCGCGAGGTCGGACAGTTGCGCGCGAAGTTTGCGCCTCCGGTCGGCAAGCCCGATCCGAAATGTAAAAACGGAGTCGAAGTAACTATGCCGGTCGCCGAAGGTTTGATTTACACCTGGGGCGGAATCGACTGGACGGGCGCCAGCGCGTTGACGCCGGATCAGCTCAACTCGGCGTTGGGCGCAAAGCCGGGCGACGTTGCCAACGGCGTGAAATTCGATCGCGGCCTCATCGATGTGCAGAAGGCTTACGGGCGCCACGGCTATCTCGCGTTGCGCATGAGGCACACTCCAGAGTTTGATGACAACGCGCGGAAGGTTAGTTACAAGATTGACGTTAGCGAAGGGCCGCAGTATCGCATGGGCGGATTGCTCTTCAAGGGACTGGCGGAGAGAGATGCGAAAGCGCTCCGGGACGTTTGGCGGATGAAGCGCGGCGACATTTTCGATGAGGGTTACCTCGACGACTATTTTAAACAGGAGGCCGGCAGGGCTTTAATCCGGCTCTACCAGGAGCGACGCAATGCGGGCAAGCCGCCTCCGCAACTGCGCACGGATCTCAAAGCGAACAAAGAATCCCTGACGGTAGACGTCATGCTTGAACTGACAAACTAACGGGGCCTGTAACGCAAACTGTTAGTTTGCGTCTCTCGTGTGGGTAAGCTTAAGGGTCAGAGCGATCCACGAAAACACACGAACCAGCACGAAATTCTGTTAGTGTTTCTTCGTGTGTTTAGTGTATTTCATTAGGGCCCAATGCCGTACTCCTTCCAGCGGAGACCCGTTCAGTGACGTCATCAGACAAATCTCACGGAAGCCTCGCCGCCGCCCGCACCTTCCTTGCGAAGGTTGCCGACGCGTTTACGAAACATCCCTTCAAGCCACACAAGTTTTTCCAAAACGGCCACGCGCAAACCCTCGCCGCCTTCGCCTGGCCGCGCCGCCGCCGCTTTCGCTGCACGGGCGACGAGGAGCGCATCTTTCAGGTGGCGGAAGATGTTCAACTGCTGGCCCACTGTCGTTGGCAACCGAATCCGCAGCAGCATCTCACTGTCGTCATCTGGCACGGCATCGAAGGCTCGAGCGAATCCACTTACATGTTGTCGACCGCGCACAAGGCGTTTGCTGCCGGGCTCAACGTGATTCGCATGAACCTGCGATCGTGTGGCGGCACCGATCACTTAACGCCGACGATTTATCACGGCGGCTTGAGCGCAGATCTCCACAGCGTTATCGACCAACTAATCAAGAGCCAGGAAGTAAGTAGGCTCGTCGTCGTGGGCTTCTCGCTGGGCGGAAATCAGGTTTTGAAACTGGCGGGGGAATACGGCGAACATCCGCCACCGCAAGTGTTGGGCGTGTGCGCGGTGTCGCCTTCGGTTGACCTAAGCGCGAGCGCCGACTTGATCATGAAGCGATCAAACTGGCTTTATCATCGCGACTTCGTGCGGCGTTTGAAGAAACGCGTGCGCGGCAAACACAAATTGTTTCCCGAACTCTACGACGTCGTCAGCCTCGACTTGGTGAGCACCATCAAGGAGTTTGACGATCGCTACACCTCGCGGGCGCATGGTTTTGCGGATGCGGACGATTATTATCAACGCGCCAGCTCACTTCGCGTCATCGCTCAGATTCGCATCCCCACTTTGATCATCCACGGCCAGGATGATCCCTTCATCCCCTTCGCGCCGCTGCGCGACCGGGCGGTAACCAACAATCCCTTCATCCTGCTCGTCGATCCAAAGCAAGGCGGCCACGTCGCGTTTGTCCAGGCCGACAAAGGAAACGACCCGGATCGCTTCTGGGCCGAAAACCGCGTCGTCGAATTCTGCAAACTGGCGAGCGAGATCCTTGACGAAGATCGCCTTTAACGAATGGGGACGCAGACGCTGGGAGCGCAGGCATCCTGCCTGCAATGAGCGCGTAGCGCGAACTCGCGTTGCTTGTCAGAACCGCCTGCGTTAGCAAAACTAATACGATCCACGAACTCACACTAAATACACGAAACAGCCGATCGGCGGAAAAAAAAGGGGCACCCTGCGCAGTGGGCAGATCAGCAAACTAAAGTTTGTACTCTGAACTACCTGAACGATACCGAAGGCGCGCTGGCGGGCGGTGGCTTACTTTTCGATCTTCTTGATCAAACGCGCGGCGTGGTTGCGGGCCATGAGTGGGAGGTGTTCGTCGGTGGTGATGTCTTTCAGCAACGGCAGCAGTTGCTTCGGGTCGGCGAGGCCTTTGCGCTTTAGTTGTAGTTCCAACTCCTCCATTAGCTTTGGGCCATTCAGCGGCTGCGTTTCGCGGGCGACGGAAATATCGAAAACCAGAATCGCCTGATCGGCTACGCGGCGATATTCAGTTATCAAGGCGAAGGCATCCGGGTGTTTCGTCCAGTTGAACTCGACTGAGCGTTTACGTCCATCGTGGTCCATGGTGAGTCGCATCTTGCCGAGGTGAGGAAACTGCCGGTCGGATTGATAGGCTTCGGTGGATTCAAGAAAGTTCAGGCTGCGCCATAAGCCGGAGATGCGCGCCAGCGTAGTCGACGAGAATTCCAAAGGCTCAACGATGGGCGAGTCCTGGCGGAGCCGTTCAAAAGTGATTTGACCCTTCCCTTTGGCGTCGTGCTCGATTGTGATGTGGCGCACATAGAATTCCGGCTGAGTAAACTCGTAGACGAATTTGGCTAAGGCTTCGCTGGCGCCGCTGGCTGGCGGCGCGGCGGGCGTCGGAGTCGGGACTGAAGCTTCGGGTCGAGCATTGTGTTTGCCCCCCTGCTCTTGAGCAACACCAAAAACCGCCGCGCTCAGTAGAACGAACGCAGCGGAGAGAAACTTCAGATGTTTGAATGTCGGCTTTGTCACTCGGCTGTTTGAGATGCGTATTCTAGGCGAAAGAAACGCTGAAGGGAATTGGGGCAGGGTTAGCCGCGGATTTTCGCGGATGCACGCGGATCAGAACTGAAAAAAGCTTCCACAGATTTTCACTGATAGACACGGATCAGGAACATAGTGAGCGGTTAAATTGCTTCTGATCCATGTTTATCCGTGGAAATCTGTGGCGGGTTCGCGCCTGCGGCGCTCATTGCGGGCGAGGGCGCCCGCGCTCCCAGTGAAGAGGTTGGCGGAAACAATGGACAGGCAGGAATGCCTGTCCTACTTATTCGAATTTGACGGAGACGAGTTTGGAGACGCCGACTTCTTCCATGGTCACCCCGTAGAGGGCGCGGGCCTGTTCCATGGTGCGCTTGTTGTGAGTGATGACGATGAATTGCGTGTTGGTCGACATCTGGAAAATCTTGTCGGTGAAGCGGCCGACATTGGCTTCGTCGAGCGGCGCGTCAACTTCATCGAGAAGACAGAAAGGCGACGGGCGGTAATGGAAGATTCCCAGAATCAAAGCGAGGGCGGCCATTGCTTTCTCGCCGCCTGACAGCAGCAACACATTTTGCAAACGCTTGCCCGGAGGCTGCGCGATTACGTCGATGCCGGATTCGAGCACGTCGTCAGCTTCGATCAAACTCATCTCGCCTTTGCCGCCGCCGAAAAGTTCCTGGAAGAGTTCGCCAAAATTCTTATTGATCTGCTCGAAGGCGTGACGGAAACGCTCGCGGGAGCGGCGCTTGATCTCGCGCAAAGCTTCTTCGGTGGAACTGATGCTGTCGATGATGTCCTGGCGCTGCGTGCTGAGGAACAACAGACGCTCTTCGGATTCGGAAAGTTCCTCCAGGGCCATCATGTTGACGGCGCCGAAACTCTCAATCCGCGCGCGCAGCTCTTCAACGCGAGTGTGGGACGAATCCAGATCGAACTCTTCCTCGATGGGTAGTTCACGCGCCAGTTCTTCGAGCGACTGATTGAGTTCGGCAGCACAGTTTTCGCGAACGAAGGTCAGGCGGGCCTGGGCCTCGGCGCGCTGCACGTCGATGGCCGCGCGCAAGTCGCGCACTTCGGCGGCGTGTTTGTTAAGTTCGGATAGCTTAGTCGCCAGCGCGTCGGCTTGTTGGCGCGCATCTTCGAGTTGCAGCGTCAACGACG
>JANMVC010000170.1:0-1941 GCA_031392315.1 Pyrinomonadaceae bacterium
CGGCGGTAAAGTGTTGAGGGTGAGATGCCGAGGATTTCGGCAGTCTTGCCGCGATGCCAGCCGGTTTGTTCAAGCGCGGAAAGTATTTGCTGACGTTCCGCATCACGCAGCGAACCGGTTGGCGCACTGACCACTCCGCCCACGACTCCAGCCGGCAAGGGCGCGTCCGACGGGAGCGCCGGAGCACCGCCCGGCGGAACTGCGGTTGATGCGACAGGTGGCCGCAAAACTTCCGGAGGAAGCTCGTTGATCGTAATCCGGCCGTTGTTGGAAAGAATCACGGCGCGCTCGATACAATTTTTCAACTGCCGCACATTCCCGGGCCAACTGTAAGCGCGCAAAGCATCCAGCGCCTGCGGCTCCAGCTCAGGGACAGTTGTGCCGCCCTCACGATTCAAAATGTAGCGGGCCAGCGGTTCGATGTCTTCGGGCCGGTCGCGCAAGGGCGCGAGGTCGATCTGAAACCCATTGATGCGATAGAGCAGGTCAGACCGAAACGATTCATTCGCCACGACCGACTCGAGATTGCGATTCGTCGCGGCGACGATGCGCACGTTCACTTCAACTTTGCGCACGCCGCCGACTCGGAAAAACGTCCGCGTCTCAATCGCGCGCAGTAGTTTCGCCTGGAGCTGCGCCGGCAACTCCGTAACTTCGTCGAGGAAGAGCGTGCCGCCGTCGGCTAGTTCAATCAGGCCGAGCTTGCGGCCCTTCGCTCCGGAAAACGCGCCAGCTTCGTAACCAAAAAGTTCCGACTCCAGCAACGACTCCTGAAACGCCGCGCAGTTTATGTCAATAAACGATCCATCGGCGCGATTCGACAGCCGGTGAATCGCATGGGCGATGAGTTCCTTGCCTGTGCCCGACTCGCCAGTGATCAGCACCGAAGCTTCGGAAGGCGCCACGCGTTCCACCAGCCTTACTGCTTCCGTCATCGCATCAGAAACCGAAACGATCTCCGGCAAGCCAGACTGCCGCGCCAGTTGCTCGCGCAGGCGCAGATTGTCCACGCGCAGCCGGCGCTTTTCCGCCGCCTGTTTTACGCGCACGTCGAGTTCGGTAATTCGGTAAGGTTTGGTTAGGTAGTCGTAAGCGCCGAGCTTCATGGCCTCGACTGCGGTTTCCACCGTGGCCTGCCCGGTCAGCATGATCACTTCCGGTGGGTTCGGTCGTTCATGGACGCGCCGCAAAACTTCCATGCCATCGATGCGCGGCATGTTGATGTCGCAGAGCAACACATCGACGTTGCTCTCTTCCAGCTTGCGCAGTGCCGCTTCGCCGTCTGGGGCCACTTGCACACGATAGCCCAGCCGCTCCAGTTCCTTTTGCAAGACCATACGAAGATTGGCTTCGTCTTCCGCAATCAGGATTCGCGCTATCTTCTGCTCACTCAAGCTCGGGATTCTCCATCCTGGTCCATAGCCGGGAGTGTAATTGTGAAAGTGGTGCCGACGCCGATTGTGGATTGCACGTCGAGACTGCCGCCGTGCTCCGTTAAGATACCATAACAAACTGCCAAGCCGAGACCCGTGCCTTTGCCGACTTCCTTGGTCGTAAAGAAGGGCTCAAAGATTTTCGGAATGTCGTCGGCAGGAATGCCCGCGCCGGTGTCGCTGACTTCCACCAGCACGCTCGAACCCCGGCGGCTGCTGCGCAGTCCCAGCACTCCACCATCCGGCATCGCATCAATCGCATTGGTGGCCAGGGCAATGATCGCTTGCTGCAACTGCCCCGCGTCGCCGGAAACCGGCGGCAAACCCTCCGGGGTCTCGATCTCAAACTTGATCATCTCTCCGCGTTGCTGATGCGAAACCAGCCGGAAGGCGGAGTAGACCACTTCACTGAGATTAACGGGAACGTGCTGCAGCGTGCGGGAGTGACTGAAATCCAACAAGCCGTTGGTGATCGCCTTACAACGAAAAGCTTCGCTGCGAATTAACC
>JANMVC010000305.1:0-2473 GCA_031392315.1 Pyrinomonadaceae bacterium
AAACAAGCCACTTCGATCGGACAGGTTCTCGGTATCATCGCGCAGGTTTTGATCGAACTCGACGATTCTCACACGTTCTTTTTGCCGCCTGGGAGGCCGTACACCACTGAGTATGGCTGGCAGATGCAGATGATTGGCGACAAGTGTTTTGTCGTTGCGGTCAAACCCGGTAGCGACGCCGAAACAAAAGGACTGAAAGAGGGAGATGAGATACTGACTATCGATGGGTTCCAGCCAAACCGAGACAGCATGTGGAAGATTCAATATTCTTACAATGTTCTTCGCCCGCGAGCGGGCATGCGTTTGGCGGTGGTCAAGCCCGACGAAAAACAGCAGCAACTCGATGTAATGGCCAAGGTAACGCAGGGCAAGCGTTTGATGAATCTTAGCGGCGACGATGACGGCTCCGATATGTATGACCTGATCAGAAAGGAAGAGAACCGAAATCGCCTGGGCCGTCATCGTTATGCCGAGTTTGGCGACGACCTTTTTATCTGGAAGATGCCGGCGTTCGATCTGGAAGACTACAAAGTGGATGACACGGTGGAAAAATTTCGAAAACGTAAGGCGCTAATCCTGGATCTACGTGGCAATGGCGGAGGCTATGAAACAACGCTCTTGCGTTTGATCGCCAATGTCTTCGATCGCGACATCAAAGTTGGCGAACTGAAGCGGCGCAAAGAAACCAAACCGATTGCGGCCAAGACAAGGGGCGATAAGATTTTTCCAGGCAAAGTAATCGTGCTTATTGACAGCGAATCTGGTTCGGCGGCGGAGCTCTTCGCGCGTGTTATACAACTGGAAAAACGTGGCATAGTCATCGGAGATCGTTCCGCCGGGGCTGTCATGAGAAGCAAGCACCACGCTCGCGAACTTGGAATGGATGTCGTCGTGCCTTACGGCGTCAGTATTACCGACGCCGACATTATTATGAGTGACGCGAGGAGCATTGAGCGCGTAGGCGTGATTCCGGATGAGACAAAGCTCGCGTCGGCCGCTGACCTGGCCGCGAAACGCGACCCGGTTCTAGCTTATGCTGCCTCATTGGCTGGCGTGCAGCTCCCGTCAGAGAAGGCAGCCGCACTCTTCCCGCTGGAGTGGAGAAAATAACCACACCCTCGATGGTGATAGTCGGCCATCTACTTGATCATTCCAGGCGGAGGGAATCACGCAGTGAACTGGCAAGCTTCAGCATTACCTGGAGTGATTCTCGGACGAATTGTTTCTGCCAGCGGCGCACTAGGGGTTTTCCGAGTTTCGCCAGCGGATGTCGCGGGCGCGAGAAGGCCAGGATGTCGTACCAGACCGAATCGTCTGCCTGCCATTCAACGGTGAAGCGCTCTTCGCCACACTCCACATGATCGGGCAACGTTCCGTAGGCAAAACCAAACCTGTTCTCTTCATCGATCACGTAAACGATTCGGCAAGCGCTCAGTGACCAAACGCCGAAAGTCCTTGCCTGTACCGCCACCGTAGTGCCCTCGTCCACTGGTAAGTCGGACGGAACCACGGCCACCCATCCCAGCTCAAACTGTTTCCAACTCCGGAGCGCCGCCACTGCGCGCTCGTAAGTTCGCTTTCCTTCGCCGAGCCTGATCCGATTGTGGTCGACTGTGAAACCCTCGGGGAAACCATCGGGAGGCTCGGCTTGCGTGGCCCCCGTCTGCGAATAGGAAAACGCCCGATTCTTTTGCGAGTCGATGAAGCGGAGAATCAAATCCGGCGATGGCTGGCGCAGCAGGAACATTCAGCGGCCTTATTCACTCTTCGGCTTGGGAGACGTTGCCGCCGCGCGAGCGCGGGGATGGTGATTGTCGTAGGAAGCGCGCAGGTGGCGATCGGTTATGTGTGTGTAGATTTGCGTCGTGGAGATATCGCTATGGCCGAGCAGCGCCTGGACGGAACGCGAGTCGGCACCGTGCTGCAAAAGGTGCGTGGCAAAACTATGACGGAGCGTGTGCGGCGAAACGTCCGGCAGCCCCACTTTTTCCGCATAGCCTTTGATCGTGGCCCAGGCAATATGTCGCGTCAGGGGCTTGCCCCGAATCAGAAAAAGATTTGGGTAAACGGAGCGGCCATATCCGGCCCGGATCGTGGCGTATTGTTGCAACCAATGGATTGCGCTTTTTCCCACCGGCACGAGACGTTCTTTGCTTCCCTTGCCATGACAAATTACGACGCCGGCGTTGAAGTCAACATCCGTCTGCTTCATCGTGACCAGCTCCGAAACGCGCAATCCCGCCGCGTACATCAGCTCCAGCATGGCGCGATCTCTGATTCCCTGTTCGGTCGCAATGTCCGGCGCGGCAAACAGCCGGTCAATTTCCTCCTCGGTAAGGAAGCGCGGTAAGTAAGAAAACTTTTGCGGGGTGTCGAGGTCTTCGGCCGGATGGATTTTGATGTGACCGTCAAGCATCAGGAAACGGTAGAAACCGCGAGCGGCGCTCACTGCCCGCCCTACCGAAGAAGGCGC
>JANMVC010000596.1:0-3309 GCA_031392315.1 Pyrinomonadaceae bacterium
GCCAGAGTTTCAGAAGCTCTGGCTGCGGCTCGCTCCACCTTGTTAGGCTAGCCAGCGAATGGTTGCTATTGAAAGGATGATTAGCATTCTCATTCACACCGAGGCTTTAGCCCGGTGCAAAAATACCGTCAAAACTGAAAACCGTTTCAACGGTTTCCCATCCTCGCGTCAATCAAAAAACCGTTAAAACGGTTCGACAAAATATTTGGGTGGCTCTACCACCGGGCTAAAGCCACGGTGTGAATGAAAGTGCGCTGCACATCACATCAATAGCGAACCTCATCACAGCATAAATTGTTGACAATCTTCATCGCGCTGCGTTAAATCTTCCCGCCCTTTTCAAATTCAATCCATCCAGAGGTCCAAAGTTTCATGACAACCTCTCGTCGCGACTTTATTAAAACTGCCGGCGTAGCTGCGGGCACGGTTGCTGTGGCATCCGCATTACCGTCGTGGGTTGGCGATGTGAACGCGGCAGAAGCTGCCGCGGCGGCTGCGGTCGACAAAAACGCGCTGGCCGATATCGCACTGAGCACGGCACGCCGGCTAGGCGTGACTTACGCCGACATTCGCATCAATCGCTATCGCAGCGAGCAGATCTCCACGCGCGAGAAACAGGTGCAGAACGTTTCGCGCAGCCAGAATTTTGGCTTCGGCGTGCGCGTGCTGTTCAAGGGCACGTGGGGCTTTGCCTCGAGTCGCGAGGTCACGCCGGAAGAAGTGCGACGAATTACGCGTCAGGCCGTCGACATCGCGCGCGCAAACTCTGTCTATCAGCGTAAACGAATCACCATGGCGCCGGCGCCGAAAGTTGTTGCCAGTTGGAAGAGCGGCTTTGAGAAAGATCCTTTCGCCGTTGCGATTGACGACAAGATTCAGTTTCTCCTCAAGCTGAATGAGCGGGCGCTGAAAACCAGCGGCGTGAGCTTTGTTAACTCTTCGATGGGATTTGTTAACGAACAGAAGTTCTATGCTTCAACCGATGGCTCGCGGATAGAGCAATACATTATTCGCGCCAATCCAAATTTCAACGTCACCGCTGTGAACCGCGCCAATGGTGATTTCCAGTCGCGCAATTCGTTGGGCGGCCCGCAGGGGCTCGGCTACGAATACATGGAGAAATACCCATGGCTGGCGGAGGCCGAGCGAGCCGGTGAAGAGGCGGTGGCCAAACTCAAAGCCAAGCCAGTCGAACCGGGTAAATACGACCTCGTACTGCACCCCTCGCATTTGTGGTTAACCATTCACGAATCAGTGGGTCATCCGACGGAGCTCGATCGCTCGCTGTGGTGGGAAGCCGACTATGCGGGCACCAGTTTTCTGACGCGTGACAAGATCGGCAAGCTTCAGTTTGCGTCGAAGATCGTTAATTTTGTCGCCGACAGAACGCAGCCGAGCGGCTTGGCCACGATTGGCTACGACGACGAGGGCGTGCCCGCGCAGCGTTGGCACCTTGTCAAAGACGGCCTCTTCGTTGATTGGCAAACAACGCGCGACCTCGCGCACATGTCGCCGGGCAAAAAATCGTATGGCTGTCTGCATGCTGACAGTTGGGGCAGCATCTCCTTTCCCCGCATGCCGAATGTTTCATTGCAGCCCGCGGCGGGGAACACGACGATGGATGATTTGGTGGCCGGAGTGGAGAATGGGATTCTCATTTACGGCGACGGCAGTTATTCAATCGACCAGCAGCGATACAACTTCCAGTTTGGCGGCCAAACATTTTGGGAGATCAAGAACGGCAAGGTTGGCGGGATGCTGCGCGACGTGGCTTACCAATCGCGGACGACGGACTTTTGGAATTCGTGCGACGCGCTGGGAGGCCAGGGCAGTTATGAAATTGGCGGCAGCTTCAACGATGGCAAGGGCGAGCCGGGTCAGTCGAACGCCGTCAGTCATGGTTGTCCGCCGGCGCGTTTTCGCAATGTGAATATTCTCAACACCGCTGCAAAGTAGGAAGCAAAAGTAGGACAGGCATTCCTGCCTGTCCTTGCTTGGAACTAATTTCGACAGGATTGACAAGGTGAACAGGATAACGGGAACTAGTTTGATGATCTTCCATCTTGTGAGTCTTGTTAATCCTGTCCAATCGAGGTTTTAAGGAAAGATAGGAATGTCTTATGGAGACTCGGAAATGTTACTAAGCGAACGGGAAGCGCGAGACCTGACAGCGAAGCTGCTTGGATACGTGAAAGCCGACGATGCTGTGGTGAATGTCGGCAGTGAAAAGTATTCGCATCTGCGTTTTGCCGCTAATGCTTTTACGACGAGCGGCGCGCGCGAGAACACCACTGTGAGCGTGACCGTGTGGATTGATAAGAAGCGGGGTTCATCGTCCACCAATGAAATGGACGATGCTTCGCTACGCGCCGCAGTGGCCCAAGCGCAGGATCTGGCGCGCATCTCGCCGGTCGATCGTGAATACCTGCCTTCGCTGGGACCGCAGACCTACAAGCCGGTGAATGGATATGCCGAAGCGACGGCGAATATCTCGCTGCATGATCGGGCGCGGGCGATCAACGACGTGATTGCAAACTGTGAAAAGGCTGGCGTGATCGGCGCCGGCTTCCATCAGGCCCGCGGCTTGGCTGGCGCCTCCGCAACCAAGAACGGTAACTTTTCTTATGAAAGCTCTAGCCTAGTGAGCCTTTCAACTACCGCGCGCACTCCGGACGGCGGCAGCTCCGGTTATTTCCTCCGTAATCATTTCGATGTGGCCAAGCTTGATGTAAAACGAGTGGCGCGCGAAGCGATTCGCAAGGCCTTGGAATCACGCCGTCCCCGCACGTTGGAACCCGGAGTCTATCCAGCGATTCTGGAACCGCAGGCAGTTGCCGATCTGCTTTCGTTCTTTGCTTTCAGTTTTGACGCGCGCAGCGCTGACGAAGGTCGCAGTCCTTTTTCGTTGCCGGGCGGCAAGACCAAAGTTGGTCAGCAGATTTTCGACGAACGCATCAACATCTACAGCGATCCCTGGAACGCAGAACTGCCCGGCTCGCAAGCGGCGCAGTCGGGTTTGCCGGCGCAGCGGATTCAACTGGTGCGCAATGGCGTACTGGAAAACCTGACCTACTCGCGCTTCTGGGCGAAGCAGAAAGAGAAGCAGCCGACACCGGGACCGGTAAACAGCATCATGGAAAGCTCCGCCCGCGGCGCATCGCTGGAGGAGATGATCAAAGCTACCGAGCGCGGAATTCTGTTGGGCCGCTTCTGGTATATTCGCGGTGTCGACCCGCGCACGGCGTTGCAAACTGGATTGACGCGCGACGGTATTTGGTATGTCGAGAAAGGAAAGATTCAGTATCCGGT
>JANMVC010000409.1:0-5416 GCA_031392315.1 Pyrinomonadaceae bacterium
GACCGTACCGGTTGTCTTGAGCCCGCGCGCAGTCTGGTAGGCCTTCACCATGCGCTGCATGTTGGCGGCAAAGCGCCCATCAATCTCGCCGCAGGAAAACCATGCCCTGTCCAGCAGGATCTGCGCACGCACCACGGCGGCTCCCCGGTTGCCGCTGCGAAGCAAGGGGCTGTCGGTGGCATGGTTAAAAGCGTCCATGTCAAACGCCTTGCTGCTTGACGTTTTGGCCTCAGCCCGCGGCTGCGCGGCCCACGTGGCCTGGCCGGCCAGGCCAAAGCCGGTGAAACACAAGCCAATGACGAGAGTGCGCCAGGAAAGACGAAGGGGCGAACGTGGTGGGGTGGGGGACATGGTGGCGCTTTCGTAGTTACCGCTCCAGTCTTGCACCGCCTGAGCCAGCCAGGTGTAAGCAGGCGCGCCTGCTGAAGGTAAGCTTTATGCCGATCAGGTGCGCCAGGCAAAGCTGCGAGAAAGCAGGGAAGGGCCACGCGCTGCCGGGTTTGGATTTCATCAACCAGCAGGTTGTCACGGGGTTACGGTTTTTATGCGCTACGCCACTCTCCGCCATTCATTAGCTTGCCTTCCCCCATTGACAGCCGTGTGATTGCTATATTTTAGATAGCTGTTGACGCCCGATGGATAAGGGCTAGAGGCCAATTTAGCCCCTAAATTTCGACCCAAACGCTATTTATGCTTCCGGCGACGTCGGTAATCCCCTGCATCCACCAGCGCGGCGGCTCGTCTGGCTTTGATTTGGCGTCGTGGTCAGGCGGCTACTTCGCCTCGAACTGGGTAGGGTCAGGGTAGGGCATGGACGCCATCCGCGCAATGCCGACGATGCCGGGTTCGGCGCAACTGGAGTGGTAGAACAGCACCCCGTCGCCCACACGCATTCCATGCGTGCATGAAGTTGCGCGCCTGGTAGTTGCGCACACCGACCCAGGGCACCGTGCGTTGGGGGCAGCCAGCGCGTCGTCCACCGAGCATTCGTCGGGCTCGGATTTCATGAGCCAGTAGCTTGTTATGGGGTGTTTATTGTGCGTAATTGTGGGACGCGTTGAGCGTAGTGGACGAGCAAGGTAGAGACAAGCTGGCTCGGGCGGAGAGGGGGAAGCGCAGCAAGATGCAATCTAAATGGGTTGATTGTGCGGCGCGGGTAGACGTCGGGGATTGCGACGCCGACGATTCGGGTATTTGTGGGAGTTGTGAAATTGATGGAGAACAAATCTGAGAGTTTGCGAAACGGACTCGAGGTGAAAATCGTCGCTCGACGGGTTGTGCTCGAATACGATAGCCTCAGTTGAGGCCGCGAAAGCTGTCTGGCCGTTAGCGTACGCTTGGCGGCGGCTGTAATTACAAGAAAGAATCTGATGAGCCTCATTGCTACAACAGTAGGAATCGTTCGTGCCGTTATTGCCAGCGCAGGGGCCATTGCGCCTCAGGTAAGGCGACTGCGAGCAGAACTCTTCGCTGGAAAAACGTATGGACTCGGCGGTACTCTTCAAACACACGAGCGACTTGACGCGGCGCTCGCTCGACTCGGGGCGCCATTAGAAAGCGACGAGTGGTGGAAGCAGGCGGCGACCTACCTTCAGGCAATGGTCGTCCGGCCGGAGCATTTCACCAAACCGCACGTCAAACAATGGCTGAATCTATCAGCGACAAAACGAGTGCTGAAGGCGCACGTACTCGACCTCCACTTCAGCCGACCTCCCAGCGACGAGTCCTATGAAGAACTACTTTCTTCGTACTCGTCCATTAGCGGAGAAGGGCGACAGCATGCTAGCTCTATTGTTGACTTTGCTATTTCATTCTTAAGAGCAAGCCTTGAAGGTGGAATGCGAGATCCCGAGCTAACTGAGATCATTCAAGAGGGGCAACGTGAGCAAGGAAGTAAGCTGACGAACCTCACCGGAAAGATGGACATGTTAACGTCGGTGCTCGATGCGAAGTTGATTCGCCCCACTTCACCGCTCGTTGCAGCAGAGGCCGAGAAAGAACTGCAGCGAATCCTGCGGCGGAGGATGTCTCCCGGTCAATCCGCAATTGTCGAGATGCAGGCCTTTTGGGCTGCACTTGGGCAGGGCGAGAGATACGAGTTTGCGCCTGACAATGTTCGGACAGAGGCGCTTATCTGGCTGGCCAGAATGCACGCGGGTAACGGAGACTACACCCAAGCAATGCAGTGGGTGGCGAAACTTCAGGCAAGTTCTCGGCCAATTCCCGCGCTATTGAACGCTCTGCTTGAATACGCGGAGGGTAAGGACGACGAGTCGTTAAAAACCATTAGGAACGTGGAAAGTAGCGATGGCCGGTCGATTTTGCTTTTCTTGTTGGCGAAGATTAAAGGCGGTGATTTCGCCATCAATCATTTTTTGTCGCAAGAGCCTCTTCATGACGACTTCTTTTCCTCTCACGGCTGGCGATCCTACGTTTCACTGTTGCTAGCTGAAGGTCAGTTTATGGAAGCCGAAACTGCCCTTGGGCGGCTTCCAAGCCAAGTCTTTGACGCTTGCACGGATTTTCACTATCTTGCAGGGGTGCTCGCATCCTCTCGCATAGCACCTGTCGAGCACAGACAAGCAGTGATTGAGAACGGGTTAATCGTGTTTAGTGATGGGACGCTTGATGGGCCGGAGGCCGCACAATCGCTTCGCCGCGCCATTCGCCACTTTGGCGATGGCGTAGATCGGGCCGAGGCAGACGATGCGCCGGGGCTGGCTCAGCAATGCAGAAATTGGATGAGAGCGCTTCGTCTTCTGGACGAGGAATTCCGGCCTGCAGAGGCGCTTGCCCTGCAGACCGATATGGCTGACGGAAAGGAGGCGGTTAGGTGGGTACAACTCGCGGCGCGTTTCCGCGTTCCGTTTGATTCTGCACCCTTGGAATCCTATTTGGCTCGACAACAGGTCATCGGCGGCCTTTCGGATAGCGAGCTCTTCGCCAAGTTTGAGCTGCTCCGTGTCAAGGGGCCTGCCGCCGCATATGTTGCGTTTCTTGAGGAGAATTTGGAACGATTGACTAAGAATGTTCCTCGAGGAGCAATTGCTGTTGAACTAATTCAGGCAGCCTGCAACGCAAAGGAGGCTCCCAAGGCTGTGGAGTTGCTTTCACGTTTCCAGGCGGATTTGGGTGCCGACGCCGCACGCGCGCAACTGATGGTTGATCATGCGATGGGAGAAGACCCGTCTGCAAAGGCGATCCAGATCTATACGGAGAGCGGTCTCTTGGGAGACTTGGTTAATGTTGTTAACAGCTTGGAACTGGGGCGCCGCTGGTCCGAGGTAGCGCCATTCGCACTAGAACTGTTTAACAGGCAGCCCAACGCCTCTACCGCTTCAACATATGCGGATACTCTGCGAAGGGCGGCCGCGTCTTCGCAGAAAATCGTTGCGTTCTTAGAACAAGCGAGCCAAGTGGTTTCGCTGACAACTGATCTACGTTCAATGCTGGCTTGGTCTTTGTTTCAAGTTGGCGACCATCAGCGTGCTAAGGAGATTAACGACGCTCTTTTAAAGGCACGGGAGGACGCGAACGATTTCGGATTGGATATCAACCTTGCGGTTCAAATGGGAGATTGGGATCGCTTTCCTGAGTTGTTGGCTCAAGCAAGGGGGAAGTCTGTTGCGTTGCCCGCGCGGACGCTCATAGCAATCTCTCACATAGCTGGTACAGAAGGCCCAATTCAGGCATTTAAACTCGCTCAGGAAGCGGTCGTAAAAGAGCCGGACAATCCGACTGTTTTAGTGTCTGCTTACGGAATTGCAGTCGCGGCGGGGCGAGATCGCGATGCCTCCGATTGGATGCAGCGCGCCATCAACCTGTCAAAGGCGGGGGGGCCAGTGCAGGCCTACAGTTTTAGAGAGCTTGTTGAACTGATGAAGGCTAGTAGGGAGGAGTGGGGCGAAAAAAACGAGAAGTTTCGCAAGGCTGAAGTACCGCTTCATTTCGCTGCGAGCATGTTCAATGTGTCTTTGGCTCATCTGCTTTTGGGCGTACCACGTGCAAATAGACTAGAAGCGGACGCTCGGAATCAGCAACCGATTCCAATTTGGTCCGGGGCGCGAAAATTCCCAGAAAGATTGAGTCAGAAGACTATTGCTCTTGACGCTACATCGGTGTTTGTTCTTCACGATCTCGATCTTCTCGCAAGTGTTATCGATGTGTTTGAACATATTTACATATCTCCCGGTTTCTTCGGGTTTCTGTTGCATGAGCGTCAACGCGCTGTATTTCATCAACCATCGAGAATCACAAGTGCAAAGCCATTGTTGGCCTTGCTTCATCGCGGCTATATTCAAGTGGTACGTCGAATGCCAGAATCACATCTTGAGAGTGAAATCGGATCAGATTCCGCCTCTGTGTTGATGGAGGCGAAGGAAAAGGAAGGTTGGTTTGTTCATTCAGGACCTTTATACAAGCTAGCCTCCTATAGAGAGGTCTTGGCGGACGTTGGTGGGTTCGCACCCTATGTGGCCGACGTATGCAAGCTAGCCAATTGGCTCTCTGATCAGGGCCATGTTACGCCCGCTGTCCGGGACTCAGCGCTGCAGTACTTCAAAGATGTTGGTTGCGCATATCCTCTTAAGGATGTTCCTTCCGGTGATCCCAAGAATGGCGTTTTTTTGGATGGACCAACGATTCAGTACCTCGCCGATGCGCAGCTCTTAATGCCTCTGATAAATGCTGGCGGGGCAGTGTTTGTCCACGAAAGTATGGTCAATGAATGGCAGGCTCTTGTGGACATGGAACCAAGTTCAGCAGATACGGTGCACGCTATTGCGACCATTCGAAATGAGCTTAGCCGTGGGCTACTTACAGGCCAGGTGAAGTTTCTACATCGTCGGAAGCGGGTTGATGCGGAGGAGAAGTACGGTTTGATCGAGTCGGGCCTATTGGATCTGCTGGGCGCCCAGGGGCAGGCCGATGCAGTCTGCATTGACGACCGCATGCTGAACACACTAGCTCACGTTGGCGAGGCAGAAGATCAAAGTGTGCCGTTGGTTACCTCCGCTGATTTGATAGAGCAGCTAGTCGCCGTCGGAAAGCTTAGCGTGGAGCGGCGGAGAGAGATCTACCATCGCATGAGGGCAAGCTGCCTCTACTGCGTCCCACTTAATGCTGAAGACTTGGAAGGGCTGATGACGACTGCTACCGTGGTGGACGGGGCCCTCCGAGAAACTGCTGAGTTGCGGGTTCTTCGTCAGTATTTTTCTCGACTCCACTCTGCGGATGTGCTTTGTACCGCTGCCGATTTGCATTACCTGGACACACTATGGCGCGTAGGAGTAATGGTGATTCACAAGCTTTGGGATAGTGAATTGCCGGTGGATATAGCGGCGGCAAAGTCATCTTGGATCCTAGAGCATGTAATTCCGGATATCGCTGTTGCCATGGCTCATGTCGATCAGCGGGC
>JANMVC010000427.1:0-2946 GCA_031392315.1 Pyrinomonadaceae bacterium
GCGCGAGCGCGCTTGCCATCCAGAAAAATACGATTCTGTACTGCTTCGCTGGTGAGATCCTGGTGGTAACGATCCATGTTTAGACCAATCTTAGTTGCATACTCGTCGAAGATAGGACGGACGTCGAAAGCGTTCTTCCACGAGTTCTGGTTTGTGTAGAGCAGGTCGTGCATCTCCCAAAACTTGCCCTGAAGACCGGCCGCCTCAGCTGAACGGGCGGCCGACAGCGCATGTTCGTGCGCCGGCACGAGTGGAAACTCACGAAAGATTACGCGCAGGCTCGAGCCGAATTCCTTCTCCATCGTCTTCAAAACCGGATGGAGCATGCCGCACGGCGGACATTGAAAGTCGCCAAACTCTTCCAGTGTCACGACCGCATTAGCCGGCCCTTCGGCGTGGGGCGGATCG
This sequence comes from Pyrinomonadaceae bacterium, assembly GCA_031392315.1. GTDB lineage: Bacteria > Acidobacteriota > Blastocatellia > Pyrinomonadales > Pyrinomonadaceae > PSRF01. The sequence continues at coordinate 409 of JANMVC010000427.1, forward strand.
GCGCCGGGCTCAGAAACTACGGGTGGATTCGTCGTTGCGGTTGCATTTGGCGAAGCGTTGCGGGAAACCACAGGTGTTGCATTGGCCGGCGGTGGAGTGTCTGTGCCAGAGCGCATCAGGGACCATCCGACGGCCACCGCAATGGCCAACACCGCGACGATAATCAAGAAAGGAAGGGCGCGTTTCATCTGTTGTGAACCTTGTGATCGATTTCGGCAAATTCAGATCTGCGACTCCGCGGCGTTTTCGAGTCGATGGCGTAATTATCGCCGCGGATGCAGTTGAAAACTGGAAAAGCGTATCAGGCGACCGCGGCCAGCGTGGCTGCGAGCGAGCGAAAGATATCACGCCCATCGCTCGATCCCAACAAGTCTTCGCAGGCTCGCTCGGGATGCGGCATTAGTCCGAGCACATTGCGCTCGCGACTACAAATGCCGGCAATATTATCTCTCGAACCATTCGGATTTGCGGCCTCGCTGACCTCGCCGTTCGGATCGCAATAGCGAACCACAATCCGGTCCTGCTGCTGCAGTTCTGCCAGCGTCGCGTCGTCGCAGACGTAGTTTCCTTCGGCATGCGCAATTGGCAGCCGTCGCACCGAGCCGCGTTTCATTTCGTTGGTGAATGGAGTGTCCGCGGTTTCAACGCGCACATAGACGTGTTCGCAAATAAAGTGCAGGTCGCGATTTCGAATCAAAGCGCCGGGCAAGAGTCCTGCTTCGCAAAGAATCTGAAAACCATTGCAGATGCCCAGGACAAACCGGCCGCTGGCGGCAAACTTCTTCACCGATTCCATCACTGGCGAAAAACGCGCGAGCGCGCCGGCCCGCAGGTAGTCGCCGTAGGAAAAGCCGCCGGGGATAATCAGAGCGTCGTAAGAATTAAGATTTGTGTCCCGGTGCCAGATGAAGTCGACCTGTTGGCCCACCTGCTTCGAGATCACATGATAGGCATCGTGATCGCAATTTGAACCGGGGAAAACTATGACACCGAATTTCACGCCTCAATCTCCACGCGATAGTCTTCGATGATCGGATTGGAAAGCACTTCACGCGCCATGCGGCTCACGGATTCGCGTGCTTGTTCCTGATTCGCGCTGTCGGCCAGCGCGATCTCGAAATATTTGCCCTGGCGCACGTCGGCAATGCCGTCGAAGCCAAGTAGTTCCACGGAATGCTGGATCGCTTTTCCCTGTGGATCGAGAATTCCCGGTTTGAGACTAACGTAAACTTTCGCTTTCATTATTTCGTGCACCACTCGATTAACATTGAACCGCAGCTTCTGGCGGGCTCTGACAAAATTCTTTCGCGTTCATACTAAAACATCTGATTGCTACTTGTGTAGCGAGTAGCATAGTATCTCCGCCCGCATAGCCGTTTAGTGCTGTTCCAACTTTAGACCAGGAGTCACCGAAGAATGCAAAACCCGCCGCCCATTCAACCAAACAACCCGGCACCGGCCGGCGCTCCGCCCAGTGCTCCATTGCAGTCCGGCACCGGCATGGACCCGAAAGTGGCTGGTGCGCTCTCGTATATCTGGATCGTGGGCGTGGTATTTTTCTTCATCGAGAAGGATAACAAGTTCATCCGCTTTCACGCGATGCAGTCGATCCTGTTTGGGATTGCAAACACCGTCATCATCATCGGCCTGATGGTTGTCGCCTTTGTCCTGACCTTTGTTTTTGGGATTGGGGGAGCGATGGTCGGCGGTGTGGCCGGGACGCTGGTCAGCATGCTGGTCTGGGTTATTTGGCTGCTCTTCTGGGCCATAGCGATGGTCATGATCATAGGCCTGATCTTCGCAGCGGTGAAAGCTTACCAGGGCCAAAAGTTCAAGCTGCCCATCATCGGCAACATCGCCGAAGGAATCGTGGAGAAGTAGTAGCCAGGAATTGCGGTGGCTCCAGCGCTGTGCGCCCACGAAGGGAAGCTCCTACGACTGCTCGCCGAAGACTCGTTCAAAGATCGCTGGGACGTTTCTCAGATAAGTGTCGAGCTGAAACACCGCATCGATCTCAGCGACTGTGAGATGGGCTGCAACATCCGCATCGTTTTTGAGTAGCTCCTCAAAGTTTTCGTTTTCATCCCACACCCGCATCGCGTTTCGCTGCACCCATTCATAAGCGGTTTCACGCGAGACGCCTTTTTGGGTCAGCGCGAGCAGCAGTTGGCCGCTGAAGACGAGACCTCTGGTCGCTTGCAGATTCTGTAGCATGCGCTCCGGGTGAACCACCAGACCGGCAATCAACGACGTCGCCTTATGCAGCATGTAATCAAGCGCGATGCTCGAATCCGGCAGCACAACTCTTTCGGCAGACGAGTGGGAAATGTCTCGTTCGTGCCAGAGCGCGACGTTTTCAAGTCCCACTAAACTGTTGGCTCTCACTACGCGCGCCATCCCGCAGATGCGTTCCGAAATAATCGGATTGCGCTTGTGCGGCATCGCACTCGAACCCTTTTGGCCGACGGTAAAACGCTCCTGAGCTTCGCCCACTTCGGTGCGCTGCCAGTGGCGAATGTTGAGCGCAAACTTGTCGAG
>JANMVC010000463.1:0-8358 GCA_031392315.1 Pyrinomonadaceae bacterium
GCCCTTGCCCTTCACTTTCTCCAGCGTCTCTTCGCGCGAACAATCCGCCACGTCTTCGCCAAACACCACGATGCGCGGATCGCGAGCCATCTCCGTGTGCAGGCAACGATTGATTAGGTCAACCATCGTGCCGGCGTTCCCGGTGAGCTCCGCGCCTTCCTCGGTGTCAAATTCCTTCGAAGTAGGATCAACGTCTGGCGAGTAAACATAGAGCCTGGCAGTCTCCGGCGCCGGCTGAGGGCTCACGAGCGCCTGATCGGCGGCTTCGTTTACCAGCGCATCGACGTCGGCGTTGAGCTTCTGCAGTTGCTCGTCGTCTGCGATGTTTTCGTCAATCAGCAGTTGGCCGAAGCGCTTAACCGGATCGCGCAGGGCGTCAGCCGCGCGTTCGTCTTCCGAACGGTAAAGCTTTTCGTCGTCTGAGAGCGAGTGTGAATACGGACGAATTACTTTTGCATGAATCAGCGCTGGGCCTCTCCGGGAGCGGCAGTATTGTACGGCCCGGTGCATCGTGTCGAGCGACTGCAGCATGTCGGTGCCGTCGCAGCGCTGCAAATAGAGATTTGGGAATTTCTCGACCAGGCGCGAAACGTCGCCGCCGGGAGTTTGCACTTCCACCGGAACGCTGATCGCGTAGCCATTGTCTTCCACCAGGAACAAAACAGGCAGCTTGAGATTGCAGGCGGTGTTGAGCGCTTCCCAGAATTCGCCTTCGCTCGTCGTGCCGTCACCAACGGAAACGTAGACCACTTCATCCTTGCGGAAGTTTGAAGCGCGGCTGCGGAGTTCCGGGATTAACTTAAAACGATAGGCAGCTTCCGCGCAGCCCACGGCCTGGAGCAACTGCGTTCCGGTCGGTGAGGATTGGGAGACGATGTTGAGCTTTGTATGGCCCCAATGCGACGGCATCTGCCGGCCATGCGAGTTTGGATCAGCTTCGGCGCCGACGGCGGAAAGCAACTGTTCGAGCGGCGTCATGCCGAGTTGAAGGCAAAGCGCGCGGTCGCGATAGTAGGGGTAAAACCAATCGTGCCCCGGCTTGAGAAGCTTACCGGCGGCGGTCAGGATTGCTTCATGGCCGGCGCCGCTGATCTGAAAGAAGATCTTGTTCTGATTCTTTAGTTGAATCTCCTTGTCGTCGAGCTTCCGCGAAAGGTACATCGTGCGGTAGAGGTCAATCATCTCTTCGCGCGAAAGCCTCGGGCGCTCGCCTCTTACTGGTTGCGCCTGCGGCGAGGCCCCGCGTTTCCTTTTGTTGCTTCGACGTGGTTCGTTAACGCGTAGAGGCTGAGTGACTGGCGGCGCGGTGCGTTTCGGTTGTGGCTCCGGCTCCGGCTTTAGCTCGGGCTTTGGCTCAACTTTTGGTTCAACTGGGGCAACGGGTTTTGGCGCCGGACGGGGCACCAGACGCGAAGTAATTAGGGTGCCGCGCTTCTTCTCCTCGGCAGCAGCCTTTTCCGCGGCGGCGGCCGCAGCCGCCCGCGCCTCGGCTATTGGGACGAGTTTTAGGACTTTTAGATCGCTCATAAATTTATTACTCGGCCACCGGAGGACAAGCATGCTTGCCTGTCCACTAAAGCAATGCTGTGCGCCAGATGGACAGGCCTGACCACCCCATCGGCGCTGCCCCGCTGGGGACCCCGGGGAATGCCTGTCCTACTTCAGAATTCGTCCAGCGTAGCCTGGTATTCTGCAGCCATAGACGGATGGCCATGCCGGGTGGCGGCGTCAATTCCGCGTTGATACGTTTCTTTGGCCTGGTCTTTTTGATCGGCCTTTTCATAAGCCCGGGCCAGCATCCCGAAAGCGTTGCCTTCGTCGTTAGCAATCGCCAGATAGCGTTCCAGCGTTTCAATCATCTCCTGGTTTTGGCCGGCCTTCTCGTATTCCTTGGCCAGGCCAAACAGAATGCTGCTGTTGACGGGGTCGCTCGCCAGCATTTGCTTGAAGATGTCGATTCTGTTGGTAGCCATAAGATAAGATCAGCAATTAGTAAACGGCAGACAGCCGAAGCTTGAACAGCAATCAGAAATTTCAGCGATAGCTTAGAGGGCCGCTCCGGCTGTCTGCTGTTTGCTGATTACGGGTTACCTATTTCCCAATCAGCAGCTTCGCAATCGTTTGCAACTGCATGTTCGACGTGCCCTCGTAAATCGCGCCAATCTTGGAGTCGCGCCAAAATTTTTCTACCGGATAATCCTTGACGTAACCGTAACCGCCATAAAGCTCAATCGCCAGTGAACTAATTCGCTCGGCAGCGCGCGAAGAATAGAGCTTGGCCATCGCCGCTTCCTTCACGAAATTCATCCCAGCATCTTTCATGCGCGCCGCGTTGTAGACCATCAACCGCGCGGCTTCGAGTTCGGTGGCCATCTCCGCAAGCTGAAACTGCACACCCTGAAACTGATTGATCGACTTGCCAAATTGCTGCCGCTCCCCAGTGTAGGCAATCGCCGCGTCGAGTGCGCCCCTCGCGATGCCGATCATCTGTGCGCCGATCCCGATCCGGCCCTCGTTTAAAGTTTCAATCGAAGTCTTGTAGCCTTTGCCCACTTCGCCCAGAACATTCTCTTTGGGAACTTTGCAGTCTGCCAGAATCAACTCCGTGGTCGAAGAGGCACGAATGCCCAGCTTGTTTTCTTTTTTACCAACCGAGAAACCTTCGAAACCTTTCTCAACGATGAACGCGGTGATGCCGCGATAGCCGGCTTCGGGATTGGCGTTGGCAAACAGGCAGAAGATTTCCGCTTCGTTTCCGTTTGTGATCCAGAGCTTCTGGCCATTGAGCAAATAATGGTCGCCTTTGTCCACGGCGCGAGTTTGCATCGCGAAAGCGTCTGAACCAGAGCTGGCCTCGCTCAGCGCATATGCCCCGACGCTTTCCGCCGCCAACCTGGTTAAATACTTTTCCTTTTGGGCCTGTGTGCCCCAACGAATGAAAGCGTTGTTAACTAGCGTGTTTTGCACATCCACGAAGACGCCCACGGAAGCGTCAACCCGCGAGAGTTCTTCCACCGCGAGAATGGCAGTGAAGAAGGATCCGCCGGCGCCGCCAAACTCCTCCGGCGTTTCAATGCCCATCAGGCCGAGTTCGAAGCATTGTTTGATGAGCGCCGGATCGAGTTTACCGTGCTCGTCCATTTGCTCGACGCGCGGGCGGAGCTCACCTTCGGCAAACTCCCGCACGCTCGCGCGAAACATCTGCTCGTCTTCGGAAAGAGTCGTCAACGGACGACCCGCAAGCTGCTCGATGGCTGTTTGAGATTGACTCATCTTCACCTAATCTCGTCTTGAAATTTTCGCGGGGAATCGTGGGTAGCATCATAATCAACGCATTTGTAAAAAGGCAAAAGCTGGGTGCGGTTCGGCTGCGAAAGGAGCACTGTCAATGTCTCATTAACAGCGCACTTCAGTGCGGTGATCAGCCAACTACGCATAGCAACCGTTTAACGGTTTCACTCGTAAACCGTTGAAAACGGTTTAGGGGTCGCATGGACTGTCGAGCACCCGGCTGAAGCCAGGTGTGAAGGAGATTGGCTTTATTTCGAACTGATTCGCTAACCCATTCCGCTGTTATTGTCGGAATCAATTGACCGTATGCTACCTTACTTTTTTTCCTTGCAGTCAAAGTAAGAGGACAAGCGCCGTTGGAAAGAGACGCCCACGAAATTCCGGAAAAGTCTGCGCCACAGGGCAGCAACAAAGCCAGAAACAAGAAACTGGCTCGCTTCGGAATCGTCTTTGCCATTTTGGGACTGCTGCTCTTCGCTTACTTCGTGCGCAAGGCCGGTGTCTCACAGATTCTCGACGGCATCAAGCGATTGGGTTTTGGCTTCCTGCTTATCCTGGCAATTTCATCTATGCGCCACATGGTCCGAGCGCTGGCCTGGACCAAATGTTTTGAGCCTCCTTACAGTTTGCGTTTTCGCCACGCTCTTGAGGCACGACTAATGGGCGACGCTGTCGGCAACGTTGTTCCGCTCGCAAGCGCCGCTGTTTCCGAACCTTCCAAAGCTGCGTTTGTAACTAACCGCGTACCGCTGCTGGCGAGTCTCTCAGCGATTGCTTTGGAAAATATTTTCTACAGTATGTCTGTCGTGCTGTTTATCTTTTCCGGCACCACCGCGCTGTTGCTGAGTTTCTCCTTACCAAAGCCGTTGCGGATCGCGAGCATCGTAGCGCTCGTAATCACAGTTGCAGTTGTGCCGCTCGGGTATTTGGTAATTCGAAAGCGGTTGAAGTTTGTGAGTGGTCCGATGACCTGGTTTTATGGACGAGGCATCGCGAAGGCCTGGATGGAAAAGGGCATACCGGGGGCTAGAGCTCTCGAGGATCGGATCTACGGTTTTTATCAGGGAAGCAGTAATCGGCTCGTGGGGATTTTCCTGCTCGAGCTTTGCTTCCACGCCGCCGGCGTTACCGAGATTTACGTGACGCTCTGGTTCATCAGTGACTTGGTTGCGCCGACACTGCTGACAGCGTTCATCCTCGAATCCGTCAACCGGGTGATCGTAGTGGTGTTTAAGTTTATTCCGTTTCGCACGGGGATCGACGAAGCGGGAACTGGAATGCTCTCGAAGGTGCTCGGGTTTACCACGGCAATCGGCGTGACGCTGGCGATAGTGCGAAAGGCGCGCGATCTTTTCTGGACTGCGGTCGGGATGTTATTGATTGTGCGCCGCGGCTTTTCGCTGAAGAACTTGGGAAAGGTTAACGAAGCCGAGATCTAAACGTTGCGTTTACGAAGCCCCATGATCAGCAGACCTGTTTACAAAATCCTGTTCACGCTGGGAGCGCTATGCGTGCTTCTGCTGAGTTCTCCCGCATTTGCCCAGGGCGATTCACCGCTCGCGCGCAAGTTTGATGAGTTCGGCGATATCCAGGCTTCCGACTTGATCGCCCGGCTCGACAACCTCGCTATCCAGTTACAAAACGAACCCAACGCGCGCGGCTTTCTGATTGTTTACCGCGAGCGTCGCGATCTGCCGGGACTCAGTAATCGCTACGCTCACCGTATGAAAGACTATCTGGTGAACATGCGCGGCATCTCATCCGAGCGCGTATTCACGGTCGACGGCGGGATTGCCGGCTGCCTCACACAGGAGCTCTGGGTGGTTTCACCCGGTGGCGCGCCGCAACCGAGACCTGACGCTTATTTCGACGCCTATCAGCCTGACGCATACAAATTTGACGAACATCATTTCAGTTCGCCGCGCGCGGCCGACGGAAATAGTTATTGGCGCGCACCTCCCGAAGAGCTGCTTGCTTATCTCGAAGCGTTTGCGTTGGAGTTGCGCAAGAATCCGAAGTCGCACGGATATCTCATCGCCTACCGCAGTGCGAAGCAAGATCGCGCCGGCGTAGCGCAGTCGATGCTACGCGCCGAGCGAAACTTTCTGATGAAGAACTTCGGCATCAAGCCCGGGCAGATAACGACGATTGATGGCGGCACACGCGAGTGGCGCACGATGGAATTGTGGATTGGGCAAACGCGTGCGGACGTTCCGATCATCACGTCTTACCGTTACTCGCCGCGCCGGCGGCGGCGTTGAGTCTGGCTTTGCTGATTAGTTTGTAACGCAAACTGTTAGTTTGCGGTGGCTGAGTGGTATTCAATGAGGCATGTAAACAATGAGCACGCAAACTAACAGTTTGCGTTACAGCCTATTCGTAAGCGAGCGCGGCCACGGGATCCAGACCAGACGCCTTCACCGCCGGATACAGCGCGCCAAACGCGCCGCCCAGAATTCCGATAGCTGCCGCGGTCAGCGCCCAGGTCCAGCTAAACGCAAAAAACAACCCATACGCCTGGTGAATGATGTAACCAGCGGCAAACGACAGAATAAACCCAGCGACCAAACCGACTGCGCTAATCAACAGCGCCTCCGATTCGATGATGAAGATGATGTACCGACGAGAGGCGCCCATCGCTTTGAGAATCCCAATCTCGCGCGTCCGCTCCGTGATTGTGGTATACATCGCCAACATCACAACCAGCGCGCTCACCACCGCCGCCAATCCCACCAGCACGCGCAAAAAGATTCCCAGGTAAGGAATGCTTTTCTCCAGTCCGGCAAACACCTCATCAGTGAATTGAATCTTGTTGCCCGGTATCTTCTGATCGATCCGCTTCGCGATTTCGACTTTGTTGGCGCCCTCGCGAATCTTCACCAGGATGTAAGTACACTTGCCCGGCGACTCCAACGATTCCTGTAGTCCCGCCAATGTAGTCTTCACTCGCGCGGTTGATTCCGGCGAGTAGATGCCAACCACGCGATACGGTCGATCACCGAGCAGCTTCAGCGAAGTTCCCACTGACAGTTGATTATTCCGCGCCTTGCTTGCGTCAATAATGATTTCATCATTTGCTTGCGGCGCCCGTCCGGTCTCAATCTGCAGCTGGTTCACGCGCGCATATTGCTCCCACTCGACCCCTTCAATTCGTTCAAAGCCAAATCCCCGGTTGCCCTGCAACACATAAACGACTACCGGCAAAGCTTCCTCAACTCCGTCAACCTGCTTGAGCAATTCGACATACTTGGTGCTGAGATTCGCGGTCGATCCGGTTAACTGCATCGAGCCTGGCCGCGTGAAAAGAATCTCCGCGCGCACATTCGCCGCGCGACGCTGGAGGTCTTCCGACATGCCGCGCGCCAGACCGGTAAAAAGCATTACCAGGCAAACGCCCAGCGCAACACCGGCAACACTGACCAACGTGCGGATGGGTCGCTGACGAACATTTGAAACGACGAGATTGTCCATGTGGGTGATAACGATAAGGTATTTTGCCGAAAGCTACCACTGCGCCCGAAATGAAAGGTGCTGGCCCACTTCACCATGCAGGTCCGAAGAGTAGTCTGATTGCTCATTCGGATAAGCTGCGTGTCAAGATTCAAGCTCTTCAATGGGTAATGAGCAGCCAAGGCTTACTCAAGAGGCATAATTCTTCAGCCGGCAGAAGGATCATTTGCAGTTTTGGGTTACGATTAGCGGCTCTCGATTAGTGAGAAGGTTCATCTGGTGCCAACTACTGAAATCAAATCCTCTATTGAAGCCGACGCGGCGATGGCTGAGGGTTTCTTTGCGCCCAAGCCTGCGCCACCTTTGGGTGCGAATTGGGCCGTGGTTCTCACGCTCATGCTGCTGGTCGTGATCGGACTGGGCTTTCGTGTTAGTCAACTCTCCGCGATCGGTTTTGCCGAAGACGAAGTGAACAAAGTCGAGGCCATCGAAGCTTATGGGCAAGGGAACATCGCGGTTAATGCCGAGCACCCAATGCTGATGAAGGCGCTCATGTTCATCTCGGTGAGATTTGCGGGTAAGTTGCAGCGGGCGGGAGAGGCGGCCGGGGCCGAAACGCTCTACCGTCTTCCTAACGCGATCTTCGGGGCCTTAACCGTGGTGCCGCTGTTTCTGCTGACGGCGGCGTTCTTTGATCGATGGACGGGCTTGTTAGCGGCGGGCCTGTGGGCCACCGGCGTTAATGCGATCACCTTCAACCGCATCGGCAAAGAAGACACGCTGCTCGTCTTCTTTATGCTCTTCGCGTTCTACTTTTACTTGCGGGCGAAACAAACTTCTCCGCGAGACCAGCAAACGCGAGGGCGAAACTATCTGTTGAGCGGCATCTCGTTTGGACTGATGCTCGCTTCCAAATATTTTCCTCACTACCTCGGCCTCAATTCGCTTTATCATCACTACTTTCATGTGCGGCAGAAAGAACCAGGTGACCCGCCAGGAAAAACCTCGCGAGTTTTTTACGTCGCGCTGGTGATTGCATTCCTGTGCACGTGCGAGCGGCGCGCGAGCCGCTCTCGCCGGGGCGCCTGCGTGCGGCCGGGATCGCGACCACGGCGTTGTTCCTGTGCAAGTACAACTACGGACTCATGTGGCTCGCGCCGCTCGCGCTCTGGGAATGGCGCCTGCTCCCCCGCGAGTTTCGCACCCTCGCCTGGGCGGCGCTCCGCCGGCGCATGACGCCACGCTGGTGGCTGCGGCCCGTGCCGATGTTGCTAGCGGTGGGCGCGATCGCCATCGCCGCGATCCTCTTGAGCGGCGGCGGCGAATTCCTGCTCGGCGGGCAGCGCGTCTCCGTGCGCTCGCCCGGCAATCTCGCCTATGGGCTCTGGCTCGTGGCGCTGGCCTGGCTGCTCATCCCGCGGCGTGGCCGTGAGTCACGCCGCGCATGGATCTGGGCGCGTTGCCCCGAGCGCGCGCGGCTGCTGGTCCAGACCATCGCCGTTCCGCTCGCGATCTGGTTCACGCTCCCCTACCCAAATCGCGTAAAGGAGTTCTTCGGTTTCATCGCCAACCGCGACTCGGGCGCGGCCCTCTGGAGCGCGGAAGGCCTGATGTACT
>JANMVC010000465.1:0-8958 GCA_031392315.1 Pyrinomonadaceae bacterium
CCTGCTCGACAAAGACGCCTACGCGCAGGAGATTGGGTTGCTGGTGGCTTATGATCAATACAAGTCGAGCAAACAGCAGATAGCAAACAGCAAACAGCAGGAAGAGGAGATTGGGGCGGCGCCGGGAGCGGGAGTGGTTACCGTGGTCGGGCGGATCGAGGGCAGGGAAGTTGTAGTTGTTGCTAACGACGCGACGGTGAAGGCTGGGTCGTGGTGGCCGGAGACTATCAAGAAGATTCTGCGCGCGCAGGAAATTGCGATGCGTTCGCATGTGCCGATTATCTATCTCGTAGACTCGGCCGGCGTGAATCTCCCATATCAGGGCGGCGTGTTTCCTGGCCAGTATGGCGCCTCACGAATTTTCTATTACAACTCAATCATGCGGCGGTATCTGCACGTGCCGCAAATTTCGGCGGTGATGGGGCCGTGCATCGCCGGCGGCGCCTACCTCCCCGCGCTGTCTGACATCATCGTGATGGTTGACGGCACTTCGTTCATGGGACTCGGCGGCGCAAACCTGGTAAAGGGCGCGACCGGACAAACGATTGACAACGAAACGCTGGGCGGCGCGCGCACGCACAATGAACTTTCGGGCGTGGCCCACTATCGCGTCGCGGACGATGCCGAGTGTCTCCGGAAGATTCGCGAGTTTGTTTCCGAGTTGCCAGTGAAACCCGCTGCGGCAGTCTCGATTGCTGAACCGGTCAAAGCCGCGCGGCCGGCCGAGGATCTCTACGACATCATTCCTGAAGACCATCGCCAGCCCTACAACATCCGCGAGATGCTGGACTGCCTGCTGGATGGCGGGAAGCTCGACGAGTTTCAAGCCGACTATGCGAAGGAGATGATCACTGGCCACGCGCGGATACGCGGCATTCAAGTGGGCGTTATCGCCAACAACCGCGGCATGACGCGCGCGCCAGGTGGCGGCCCACCGAGGTTTGGTGGAATCGTTTACACGGAGTCAGCCGAAAAGGTCGCCTACTTCATCGAGACCTGCAATCGGCACAAGACGCCGCTGCTGTTTATCCAGGATGTTTCTGGTTTCATGGTGGGTCCGGATGCGGAGCATTCAGGAATTATTCGCGCGGGCGCAAAGTTTGTCGAAGCGATGGCCACGGCAGTAGTTCCCAAAATTGTTCTGACTGTAAACCACGCGTCAGGCGCGGGCTACTACGCGATGGCTGGACAGGGTTTCGATCCTGACTTCATTTTCACCTGGCCCACGGGCCGCATGGGCGTGATGGAAGGCGACTCGGCGGTACAGGCGACGTTTGGGAGTCAGCTCGACAAACTTAAGAAGGCCGGCGAGCAGCCGGATGAAAAGCTGAAATCCGAAATGAATAAAGTGCGCGAGAGTTATGAGCAGGAGTTGGATGCGAAGTATGCTGCAGCGCGCGGGTTTGTTGATGCAGTGATCACTCCCGAAACGACGCGCGATGCGCTTGAACTAAGTTTGCAGACGACGTTGAACTACAGTGGGCCGCACATCGGGCAGTTTGTGCTGCCGGGCGCGTTGTTCTGAGTGGGGTAGAGACGAAGCACTAGAACGGATCCACGAAATCACACGAATTACCTTTTTTCGTGGAGATTCGTGTTATTTCGTGGATCGCTTTCGATTTGTAGAGTTCCGAAGGAGTGGGATGAAAGAGAAGGTACGAATTGCCGGCGGCCAGGGATTCTGGGGAGACTTGCCCGACGCGCCCGTTCAACAGGTTGAAGGTGGTCAGATCGACTACCTGATGCTCGATTATCTCGCGGAAGTGACGATGTCGATCATGCAGAAGCAAAAGTCGCGCGATCCTCGCGCGGGCTATGCGAAGGATTTCGTTCCACTGATGAAGCGAATCCTCCCCGCCTGCGTTGAGCGAAATATTCGGGTCACCGCAAACGCAGGTGGAGTGAACGTGAAGGGCTGTGCTGACGCCGTGGGCGAAGTTGCTCGCGAACTTGGCTTGTCGGGGAAGGTTCGCATTGGCATCGTTACGGGCGACGATATCATGCCGAAGTTGGATGAACTTCTTAGTCGTGGCGTCGAACTCCGCAACATGGACACGGGCGAGGCGCTATCAACTGTCCGCGATCGAATTCAAAGCGCAAACGTCTATCTCGGTGCCGCGCCGATGGTCGAGGCGCTCGATCAGGGTGCGCAGATTGTTATCACTGGCCGTGCGACGGATACAGGATTAACCCTGGCGCCCTTAATGCATGAATTTGGCTGGGCTCCCGACGACTGGAACAAGATTGCTGCCGGCACCATCGCGGGACACATCATTGAATGCGGCGCCCAGTGTTCCGGCGGAAACTGTCAGTATGAATGGCGCAGCATTCCCAGCCTTGCCACCGTTGGCTTTCCGATTGTGGAGGCTGCGCCAGACGGCACGTTTGTGATCACGAAGCATGAGCGCACCGGCGGCTGGGTGATTATCCCGTCTGTGAAAGAGCAACTGGTTTACGAGATGGGCGATCCGCACGAGTACATTACGCCCGATTGCATTGCCGACTTCACCACGGTGCAGCTCGAATACGAAGGTCGCGACCGCGTGCGCGTCTTCGGCATTGAGGGACGGCCGGCAACCGACACTTTCAAGGCCTCGATAAGTTATTCTGCCGGCTACAAAGCCGTTGGCACGCTCGTCTATTCCTGGCCCGACGCTTACGACAAGGCCGAAACTGCGGGGCGGATACTTCGGACGCGGCTCGATCGGCTTGGGTTAAAATTTGATCAGGTCCTGACAGAGTTTGTTGGCGCAAGCGCTACGCATGGCCCACTGGCGGGCAGGCCTTCGCCGGATTTACCGGAAGTTCAACTGCGCGTCGGCGTGCGCAGCGACGACCGAAGCGCTGTGGAACGGTTCACGCGTGAGATCGCTCCCTTGGTCTTGACCGGCCCTCCCGGCGTTACTGGCTTCGCCGGTGGCCGACCAAAGGTTGAAGAGATTGTGGCCTACTGGCCGGCGCTGATTCCGAAAAGTGAAATCACGACGGCTGTCGAAGTGGTTGAGGTTTAGTCGTAACGCAAACTGTTAGTTTGCGTCGGAAGGGAAGTGCTCAACTTGAGTGGCAAAAGCAGCGGTCGCAAACTAACAGTTTGGGTTACAAAAAACTATGAAGGTGCAACTCGTTAAGCTGGCGCATGCGCGCTCTGGCGACAAGGGCGATACGGCAAACGTTGGACTAATCGCCTTGCGCGATGAGGTCTATCCGCTACTGGTGAGGGAAGTGACGGCGGCGCGCGTCAAAGAACACTTCAAGGGAATCTGCCTGGGCGAAGTCGAACGGTTTGAATTACCGAATCTTGGCGCGCTTAATTTTCTATTGCACGAGAGCCTCGGCGGCGGCGGCACACTCTCCCTCATGACTGATGCGCAAGGCAAGACCTTTTCAACAGCGCTGCTCAGGATGGAGATTGATATCTCCGATGAAGAAGCGCAGGTCGCCGGTGTCTAAGACGACCGAACCCGAGGCATGACCATCAGGCACGGATACGCCAACGTCAATGGCACCCGTTTGCACTATGCCGAGTCCGGCGGCGGTGATGATCTCGTCCTCCTGCTGCATGGGTTTCCAGAATTTTGGTATTCATGGCGCAATCAATTATCGGCGCTGGCCGCAGACTACCGCGTCGTCGCGCCCGACATGCGTGGCTACAACTTGAGCGACAAGCCGCCGAGAGTTGAGGACTATCGAATCGAAGCTTTGGTTGAAGACGTCCACGGGTTGATAAATCACTTCGGCGCCGAGCGAGCCGCGATCGTCGCTCACGATTGGGGCGCGGCCGTGGCTTGGCGAGTCGCTGAAAAGTATCCCGAGCGAGTTTCCAAACTGGCAATATTGCAGGTGCCTCCGGCTGCGGCCTGGCGCGCAAATATGACGCTGGGGCAGTTGTTCCGGAGCTGGTACATGTTCCTCTTTCTACTTCCGCGGATTCCCGAGTGGATATTTCGCAGGAGGAACTTCAGGACTGTGGAGAAGATGTTTACCGAGTCGGTCGCGCGAAAAGGCACCTTCACCGCGGCGGATATTGAGTTGTACAAAGAAGCGCTCGGCCAGCCTGGCGCGCTGACTGCGGCTTTGAACTACTACCGGGCAAACGTTGCTCGCTTGATGTCGCGCAAGCCGAGAATCAGAAAGCGCGATGAGGATGACGCCGCCGAGGCTCCAACAAGGCGGATTCGCGTACCCACGCTTTTCATCTACGGCGAGCAGGATGTTGCCCTGACGCCAGCGACGGTCCGCGGCGTCGAAAGATTTATCGACGCACCCTATCGCGAGTTGCGCATAGCCGATAGTGGCCATTGGGTGCAGAATGAAGCAGCGGCAGAGGTAAACGCGGCACTGCTCGAATTTTTGGCAGTAGACTGGAACCAGGCAGTTCGAAAAAGCGATGACTGAGGAAATCAACACGGTTCTTTACGAGGTTGGGGATGCGGTCGCGAGCATCACGCTCAACCGCCCCGAAAAGAAAAACGCGCTGAATGCAGAGCTTGTCGCTGGTCTTAAGCAGGCGTTGGCGCGGGCTAATGAGGACGACGATATCCGAGCAGTGGTTATTGCCGGAGCTGGGCCTGATTTCTGTTCAGGGGCGGACCTCTCATCGCTTGAATTAATCTCAAAGGCATCAGTGGCTGAGAACGCAAACGACGCTCGGTCGTTGATGGAACTTTTTCTTTTGATACGCAATGTCAGTGTCCCGGTAATTGCTGCTGTTCGCGGGCGAGCCCTGGCGGGTGGATGTGGGTTGGCTAGCGCTTGCGACATTGTGCTCGCCTCAAGCACAGCGCGGTTTGGTTACCCGGAAGTGAAGATTGGTTTTGTGCCGGCGATGGTGATGGCAATTCTGCGCCGGAATGTTTCAGAGAAGCGTGCGTTTGAATTGATGACGCGCGGCGCGGAGATTGGCGCGGAAGAGGCGCGCGCTTTTGGACTCGTCAATCAGGTCTTTGCTGACGAAACTTTCGCAGACGAAGTTGCGGCTTACGTGCAGGGCTTCGCGAATATGAGCAAGTCGGCTGTGGCTCTGACGAAGGCCCTGCTTTACCAGACAGACGGAATGGCGTTTAGCGACGCGCTGGAGACCGGTGTTGATGTAAACGTCATGGCCCGCATGACCGAGGATTGCCAGAAGGGAATTGCGCGTTTCCTCAAGAGGGGTTGATGCTTACGCGGCTGGTAGCAAAGGCTAAACGTGGGAACGCTCCTGCAAACCGCGCGCAATCCGCAGCGCTTCGTGAAGTGGACTGTCGTTTACGCTGGCGACAAGTCCGAGCTTAAGAGCCTCTTTCGCATCCACACGGCGCGCCGTCAGGACCATCCCCAGAGCCGCAGACTTGCCGACTAGCCGCGGCAGGCTTTGAGTTCCACCCCAGCCCGTAATAATTCCCAGCCTCGCGCCAGGATGCGAAAAGACAGCCGTCTCAGACGCAACGCGGATGTCGCAAGCGAGGGCAAGGTCGAGTCCACCGCCCATGCAGTGGCCATTAACAGCCGCGATAGTGAGTTGTTTCGCATCAGCGATGGTTTGAAAGATTCGTTGACCAAGATGGGAAAACGCTAACGCAGACTCAGTATCGAGAGTGGAGAGTTCGCGGATGTTTGCACCGGAGAGAAACGCGTCGCCAGTGCCGGTGAAGATTAGAGCCTCGATGTCAGCGCAAGGAATTACCGTGGACAGCGTGTCTTGCAATTCAAGCAGCGTGCTGCCGGAAAGGGCATTTCGTTCGGCAGGTCGATTGAAACGTATGATGGCGATGGAGTCGGCGACTTCGGTTAACACCGCCGGCGACTGCTGATTCATCAGTTACTCCCGCGGCTTAACGTTTTCGCGGAGAAACATAACGATGTTTTCGGTCGACGTGCCAGGCAGGAAAATCTCAGCCACCCCTTGCGACTTCAGTTTCGCTATGTCCTCCTGTGGTACGATCCCCCCGAGCAACACGAGGCAGTCGTCCATGCCCTGATCTCGGAGAAGCTGGACGATGCGCGGGCACAGCGTGTTGTGAGCGCCGCTGAGAATTGACACGCCCACTGCGTCAACGTCCTCCTGCAACGCGGCAGCGGCAATCATTTCGGGAGTTTGCCTCAAACCGGTGTAAATAACTTCCATGCCGGCGTCGCGTAGCGCACGGGCAATTACTTTGGCGCCGCGATCGTGACCGTCGAGGCCGGGCTTTGCCACCAACACGCGGATTTTCCGTTCGTCCATATTCTTTATTCTACCTTAGCGGATGAAATGCCCGAGGGGGCCGTCGCGCTTGATGTAGGGCTTGATCTCCGCATACGTGAAGAGATATCGGCCCGCGGGTGCGAGCGCTTGGATCACATGGGGAAAGCCTGCATCGTAGAGAAACGTCACCCCCTTGCGATCAATTGAGAACTCCTCAAGGTTTGCCAACTCAAACTTCAAATTCTCATACGCTTGTTTCATCGACTCTCGATCTTCGGTCGTTGAATTTTTATCTTTGGCATTTTCTGTCTGGAGTTCGCGCAACTCGGTTTGGAGCTTACGATCGACCGCAGCGGCCAGCGCAGACAACTTATCGGATTCAAATGCGTCCGCCGCTTTCACGACGTTGCCATCGTTTAGGTTGATCAGTAAATGCTTTTGGTGTTCATCGGGATAGGCGCCTGATCCACTTTGGTTGAAGGTAATATCTAGCAGGGAATCTCCGTTGTGGTTCACCACATAACCGAATTCTTCCAGCCAGGATTCTTCGCGATACTCCTTCAACGACGAGCCAAAGATGTTCTTGAAGTCGAACAGAGCACGCACGCGGCGCGACACATTTGGATCGCGCAAGCCACTGACGACGGGATAAGTGACCACCGCCCGCTTCTTATGCGGAAACTCTTTCGCCAAGCTGCGGCTGCGAACTAAAACAATTCGACGCTTTTGAATAACCACCCGCTCCTCTGGGGTTGCCAGGCGGGGAGTGTTTGGGTGAACCGCAGCTCCAGGAAAGCTGAGGAGTGAGAGAAGAGCGACAACAATTAGTTGCATGAAATGTTTTTCCCGGAAGGAAGAAGACCGCATAGGGACGCAAGCTCAAATGGCCGGCTCCTCGTAGATACCGTAGACGTCACGCAAAGCCGAACATATCTCACCGAGCGTGGCGTAGGCGCGTACCGCCTCGATGGTGGCAGGCATTGTGTTCTCTTGCCTCTGCGCAGCCTGTTTTAGTTTCTCGAGAGAGTTTGCCACCGCGCCGTCGTCGCGATTCGTCCTGGTTTGCTCCAGCCGCTCAACCTGATGAACTCGCACTGATTCGTCTATCACCAGCGTGGGCACCTGATTCTGTTCGTCATCGATGGCATATTTGTTTACGCCGACGATTACCTGATCGCCTCGCTCCACAGCTTTCTGATACTGGTAAGCAGAGTCCTGAATTTCTCGCTGGGGAAAGCCCTTCTCGATCGCTGAGACCATCCCGCCCATGCTGTCGATCTTCTGGAAATAATCGCGCGCGCCCGCTTCCATCGTCTCAGTGAGCGATTCCAGGAAGTATGAGCCACCGAGCGGATCAATTGTGTTCACTACGCCCGTCTCCTCAGCGATGATCTGTTGAGTGCGGAGGGCGATCAGTGCTGCGCGATCTGTCGGCAGCGAGAGAGCTTCGTCGTAAGCATCTGTGTGCAAACTCTGAGTGCCGCCCAGCACGCCGGCCAAAGCCTGGATCGCAACGCGAACGATGTTGTTAAGCGGCTGCTGGACCGTTAGTGAGACGCCGGCGGTTTGGGTATGAAAACGAAGTTTCAACGTGCGCTCGTTAGTCGATCCAAAACGGTCGCGCATCTCTCGCGCCCAAATCCGACGAGCGGCGCGATACTTGGCAATTTCTTCAAAGAAATCATTATGCGCGTTGAAAAAGAATGACATGCGCGGCACGAACCGGTCCAGATCGAGCCCTGCCTTGAGACCCCACTCCACATATTCCAACCCATCGCGCAAGGTAAAGGCGAGTTCCTGAATCGCCGTAGCACCAGCCTCGCGAATGTGATAGCCGCTTACTGAAACCGGATTGTAACGAGGCACTTGCTCGGTGCAGAACTCAAACGTATCAATCACCAGCTTCATGGCCGGCCGAATCGGATATATCCATTCCTTCTGCGCGATGTACTCCTTGAGAATGTCGTTTTGAAGCGTGCCTGAAATCTTCTTCCAGTCCGCGCCCTGCTTCTCCGCGACGACCAGGTACATGGCAAGCAGAACCGATGCGGGCGCGTTTATCGTTTGCGAGACCGTGACGTGCTCGAGGGGAATTTCATCAAAGAGAACTTCCATGTCGGCGAGCGACGAGACTGCCACGCCACACTTGCCCACCTCCCCTTCGGAGAGAAGGGAATCGGCGTCGTAGCCCATCAAGGTGGGGAGATCGTAGGCCACCGAGAGCCCAGTCTGACCCTGCTTGAGTAAGTATTTGAACCGCGCGTTAGTTTCCTCGGGAGTGCTGAAGCCGGCAAACTGCCGCATGGTCCAGAGCTTGCCGCGATAGCCGGTGGGGTGGATTCCGCGTGTGTAAGGAAACTCTCCGGGGAACGAAATGTCGTCAGAAAAATCGACCTGGGCAGTGTCGGCCGGGGTGTAGAGGCGATCTACTTCTTCGAGAGAAACGCTTTCAAATCGCTTCCTGGTTTCCGGATGTTTCCGAAGTGTGGGCTCGAGCGTTTCGCTGGTCCATCTGTCAACCGCTTCGTCAATTGGCGAGCTGATCTCTTTGGTTTCAGACATAAAACTCCGGCTGACTAAACTAGGACTCGGAAGGTCGATATTAGTGGACGGGTATTGCAGTGTCAACAGACCTAAACGTTGCGATTTCTAGTTTTATGCGAGGGCTAAAAGAGGGGAGCGCGACTGTAATGGCAGTCACAGTCGCGCATCTCGGCAGGCACTCTTGGTCCGGGGTGTCAAAGAAGGGGAACTGGCGGACGTACGGGCAGAAATAAAATCAATTCGAATAT
>JANMVC010000529.1:0-4230 GCA_031392315.1 Pyrinomonadaceae bacterium
CCGATTGCCATGGAGAAGGGTTTGCGCTTCGCAATTCGCGAAGGCGGCCGCACTGTCGGAGCCGGCACGGTTTCGGATATCGTCGAGTAGGCAGTCGGCAGGAGCAGTCGGCAGGAAAAACCGACTGACCAGGGACAACGGAAAAATCTATGCTGAACGAAAAGATCAGAATCAGATTGAAGGCTTACGATCACCGCGTGCTGGATCAGTCGACTGCGGAGATTGTGGAGACCGCGAAGCGGACCGGCGCGCGCGTTGCCGGGCCCATTCCTTTGCCAACGGTAAAGAATAAGTGGACCGTGCTTCGTTCACCCCACGTCGACAAGAAGTCGCGTGAGCAGTTTGAAATCAGAACGCACAAGCGCCTGATGGATATTCTGGATCCAACTCCGCAGACGGTCGACGCGCTGATGAAGCTGGATCTGCCGGCTGGCGTTGACGTGGAAATTAAGGCTTTCGGCAGACAGTAGAAAGGCAGTGAAAAGTGATGAGTGACAAGTGACGAGATTCATCGCGCTGGCTTATCACTTGTCACTCGTAACTTATCACTGAGGTTCGTATGATTAACGGAATCATCGGAAGAAAAATCGGTATGACGCAGCTTTTTGCGGCGGACGGCAAGGTTACGCCGGTCACTGTCATCAAGGCTGGGCCATGCGTGGTGGTGCAAAAGAAGTCTGCCGCGGGCGCGGATGGTTACGACGCGGTGCAGGTCGGACTTGTTGATGACCGCCCGCCCAAGTTGAAGAACGTCACTAAGCCGATGCGCGGCCATTTTGAGAAGACCGGTGGCGGCGTGCCGCCGACGCGCATTCTCAAGGAATTTCGCTTGAGTGAATCCGCCAGCGAAACGAATGTGGGCGACAAAGTTTTGGTGGACCAGTTTGCCGAAGGCGACGTGGTTCACGTGGTGGGCAAGTCGAAGGGTCGCGGATTCGCCGGCACGGTCAAGCGTCACCATTTTAATCGTGGGCCTGAATCGCATGGTTCGATGAACGTGCGCGCGCCGGGTTCGATTGGTCAGTCGGCGTATCCTTCGCGAGTTATCAAAGGCATGCGGTCTTCGGGCCACATGGGCGACGCGCGCATAACGATTAAGGGGCTGACGGTGGCCCAGGTGGATACGGAAAATAATCTCTTGATGATTCGGGGCGCGGTGCCCGGAGCGAATGGCAGCGTTGTGATCGTCAGCAAGGCTGATCGGCAGCGGAAGAAATAGTTTTCAGTTTTCAGTTTGCAGTTTTCATCAAGTCGAAACCGAAAACTCAATACTGAAAACGACGAATGGAGTGAGTTCAATGCCTACCGTTAAGGTGCGCAACTTAAAAAACGAAGAGGTCGGCGAAGTCGAATTGTCTGACGCCGTGTTTGACGCGCCTCTAAATGAAGCGCTGATCCATGCGGCCGTCAGGAATTACATGGCCAACGCCCGCCAGGGAACCTCCGCGACCAAAACGCGTGGCGACGTTTCCGGTTCCGGGCGCAAGCTCTGGAAGCAGAAGGGCACTGGTCGCGCACGCATCGCCTCGATTCGTTCACCACTTTGGAAGGGCGGCGGCAATGTTCACGGACCGCAGCCGCGCGACTGGTCTTACAACATGCCGAAGAAGATGCGCCAGGGCGCATTGAGATCGGCGCTCTCCGAGCGCGTGCGCGAAGGCCGCGTGAGCGTGGTGGATGGCTGGAAGATTGATAAGCCGAAGACGAAAGATTTTGTAGCTTCGTTGAAGGGATTGGGTCACGAAGGCAAGACGCTGATCGTTGATTCGCTCGACAATGAAAACCTGCTGCTTTCGACGAGAAACGTGCGCACTGCGAAGGTAGTCAACAGCTTCGCGCTGAATATCTACGATCTGCTTTATCACGAGAAGTTGATCATTTCAGAGGCGGCGATTAAAGAGCTCGAGCAGCTTTTGGGGCCAAAGAAAGACGCTGACGGCAAGGATGCTTCCGAGGTCGAGTCGGCCACGGAAAGTGTTGAGGCCGCTCCGACGGAGGCTGCCCCGGCCAAGCCAAAGCGAGCGCGCAAGCCGAAAGCGGAAGCGCTAGAGCCAGCAGCCGCGACGGAGACTGAAGTTTCTGAGGGAGGCGACAAAGAATGAGAACGGTTTGGGACATCATCAAGTCGCCGGTAATTACCGAGAAGGCTTTGGTCGCGAAGGAAGAGACCCAGGACACGGGTCAGTTGTTGACGTTTCGGGTTGACCGCAAGGCGACGAAACCGGAGATCAAGTCGGCAATCGAGTCGATTTTCCAGGT
Source organism: Pyrinomonadaceae bacterium (assembly GCA_031392315.1). GTDB lineage: Bacteria > Acidobacteriota > Blastocatellia > Pyrinomonadales > Pyrinomonadaceae > PSRF01. Next base: position 2,260 of record JANMVC010000529.1, read on the forward strand.
GAAGGTTGACCGGGTGCGGACGATTAACTTCATGGGCAAGATGGCGCGGCGCGGACGCCACGAAGGGCGCAAGCCGGCGTGGAAAAAAGCTTACGTGACGCTGAAGCAGGGCGAGAAGCCGGTTGATTACGGCGAAAGCATTTAGTTTTGAGTTTTCAGTTTGCCGTTTTCAGTTTGTGAACTGAGAGCGAATACTGAAAACCGGAAACTGAGAACCGAAAACTGTTATGGGAATTAAGAAGCTAAAACCAACCTCTCCGGCGCGCCGCTATCAGACTTATCTTACCCGAGATGAGTTGACGGCTGGCGCCGTGCCCGAGAAGTCGCTGCTGGAACCGAAGAAGCGAATTTCTGGTCGCAACAACGATGGCCGCATCACTGTCAGACGGCGTGGCGGCGGTCACAAACGTTTCTATCGCATCGTTGACTTCAAGCGCGACAAGGAAGGCGTGCCGGGCCGGATCACGCAGATTGAATACGATCCGAATCGCTCCGCCCACATCGCCCTGATTACCTACCTCGACGGCGAGAAGCGATACATCATCGCGGCCAGTGGTCTGGAAGTGGGCAAGACGATCATGAGCGGTCCGGAGGCGGACATTCTGCCGGGCAATTCGCTGCCGCTGATCAATATTCCGCTGGGCACGCAGATTCACAATATCGAGTTGCGTCCCGGCAAGGGTGGACAGATGGCGCGGTCGGCTGGTGCGTTTGCGCAGTTGGTCGCCAAAGAAGGTGACTACGCGCAGCTTCGCATGCCGTCGGGTGAAGTTCGACGAGTTCCCTTGGTCTGCAAGGCCACCATCGGTCAGGTCGGTAACATCGAGCACGAAAATGTTTCGTTGGGAAAAGCCGGACGCTCGCGCTGGAAGGGTCTGCGACCCAAGGTTCGCGGTGTGGCGATGAATCCAGTGGATCATCCGCATGGCGGCGGCGAAGGCAAGACTTCAGGTGGCCGCAATCCGGTGACGCCATGGGGCCAGCCGACCCGCGGTTATAAGACTAGAAGTAATAAGCGAACGCAGAGGATGATTCTGCGCGATCGAAGAACGAAGTAATTTCGGAATTCGGAATTCGGAATGCGGATTTTAAGAACCCGCTCTAAATCCGAAATTCGCAATCCGAAATCCGAAATGGAGCGATATGGCACGTTCAGTTAAAAAAGGACCGTTTATCGACGGCAGCGTTCAGAGGGCAGTGGATCGCGCGCGCGCGGGTGATCAGCGTCCCCCGGTGATCAAGACCTGGTCGCGGCGCTCAACAATTGCGCCGGACATGGTTGGACTGACGTTCGGCGTTCACAATGGCAAGCGCCATCTGCCGGTCTATGTCACGGAAAACATGGTCGGACATAAGCTCGGCGAGTTTGCTCCGACGCGCACATTTAAGGGCCACTCCGGCACCAAGGTAGAAAAGTCGACCAAAGTATCGAAGTAGTGGTATCGAAGTAGTTTCGCGGGACGAAACTTGAGGACAGTATGGAATCGACAGCAAGTGCAAAATATCTTCGAGGGTCGGCGCAGAAGGCGCGGCTGGTTGTGGATATGATTCGCGGCAAGGACGTCAACCAGGCGCTGGCAATTCTGCGTTATGCGAACAAGCGCGCCGCGACTGGAATTGAAAAGTGTGTGCGCTCGGCGATTGCCAACGCTAACGAAGCGGCCGAAAAAGCGAACATCGCCATCGATCCGGACGATTTGTGGGTCAAGACAGCGTTTGTGGATCGCGGACCAACGAAGAACCGTCGCCGCGTGCGTCCAGCTCCGCAGGGTCGTGCGTATCGTGAGCAGCGTCACTTCTGCCACATCACGATTTTGCTTTCCAACGACGATCGGCCTGAGCCTAAAGCCGCGCGTCATGGTGACGGCAAAGCCGCGGCTGCCAGGGCTGTTGAGCCGAAGCCGGCCAAGTTGGCTGAGAGCAAGGGTCGGAAGCGCGGTGGAGCAGCGGCTGCGCCGCGAGCGAAGAAGG
>JANMVC010000623.1:0-5049 GCA_031392315.1 Pyrinomonadaceae bacterium
AGCGATCGGTCAGATTATCTGGCCGCACTCGGCACCCTGCGCTTCGCCGCGGGCGAGGCGGCCAAAACAATCACGGTCTTTATCGTTGACGATCAGTTCGGCGAAACTCCGGAAACTTTCAACGTAAGCTTAACGAACCCGGTGGGATCGATTGTGGGCGCACCCGCGACACTCGTCGTCACCATTAACAGCAACGAGGCGGTAAACGGAGCGAATCCGGTGAAGGACGCCAGCTTCAATACCGACTTCTTCGTGCGCCAGCAATACATCGACTTCTTCAATCGCGCGGCCGATCCGGGCGGACTAGCGTTCTGGAAAAACCAGATTGACGAATGCACGACGCAGGCGTGCCGCGACATTCGCAAGATAAATGTCTCGGCGGCTTTCTTCGTTTCCATTGAATTTCAGGAGACGGGTTATCTCGTTTACAAGGCTTACCAGGCGGCGTTTAATTCAGGCGAGTTTCTGAAGCTGCGCGACTTTTTGCCTGACACGCAGGAGATTGGGCGCGGCGTAGTGATCGGCCAGCCGGGCGCGGACGCACAGTTGGAAGCCAACAAGGTTGCTTTCTTTAACGACTTCGTCCAACGACCGGAGTTCGTCGCTATCGACGCGTATCCAGCTTCGATGACCGCCACGCAATTTGTGGACAAACTCAACGCAAACACTTTCGATCCGCGTAATCCCGGTTCGGGCGGGGCGCTGACGGCAACTCAACGAGCGGATCTCATCGGTGTGTTGACGCCGAACCCATCCTCGGCGGCGTTGCGCGCGCAGGTGCTGCGTTCCATCGCGCAGAATTCGATCTTCACCTCGCGGCAGTTCAACAAGGCTTTTGTGCTGATGCAATACTTTGGCTACCTCAGGCGCAATCCCAACGACCCGCCGGAGTTTGGCCTGGATTTTGGTGGCTACAATTTCTGGCTGGGCAAGCTCAATCAATTTAACGGCAACTTCATTGACGCGGAGATGGTCAAGGCCTTCATTACCTCGGGCGAGTATGAACAGCGCTTCGGCCCGTGATCGTGGTCTCCGGCGGCCGGCGTAATAGTCCGCAGATTACGCCGATTGCACAGATTCCAGACTAGTTGGAGGAGTGGGGAAAACCAACCCGGACCAGGCTGTTCAAGTCATCAGTGGCCTATCTGCGGAATCTGCGGATAAGCATCTGGGGTTAGGAAACCTGCATCAGAATGCGGTGCCGCATGACGACTAGCTGATGGGGGTTTTCTTTTCCGTCTCAAAACAATTAAGCTGCTTCGGTGTCGCCCCGATCGATACTTGGTTTACCAATCACCATTTCACCCGGCTGCCACAGGAGATCTTAGTTTTGAAGAATTCCCGTTTCCTATCCTCTGCTCTATTCAATTCACACTTCCGACCAACTCGGAGGCTTCGCGCGGCCTTGGGCCTCATGCTGCTTGCCGCCGTTTCCAGTTTGCCGTTCTATTCGCTGGCGCAGCGTGAAATAGTCCCCGCCAGGAAATCGACTGCATACACTGTCGCCTCCGGTAAAGGAGTCTTCGTTCTTTCGGCGGGGCCAAACGGGGCGACTGTTTGTCGCGAGGCAACAGCCGTCGAAGCCCAGGCGATGCGAAACGGAACCAGCGGAGCGAGCGAAGGGCTGATCCAGATTAACCATTTGAAAAATGAGAACTCAGCCGAGGCTCCCAACGCCGGACTCACGATCATCCTGCGCGCTACTTCGCAGCTCGCTGCCAATCAAGCTGCCGTAAATGCTTTCACAGCCGCGGCCCTCAAATGGGAGTCTCTGATTAAGGATCCGATCACAGTAGCAGTGGACGTTGACTACGGCCCGAAATTCTTTGGTACTGACTTCGCCAGCTCCAGCATCATCGGAGCCACCGAGTCGCCCCAGCTCTTTTTCGACAACAACTATCCTGATGTACGCAATCGGCTGATTAGCCATGCGGTTGTGGGATCCGCTGAGCGAAGTTTGGCAAATTCGCTGCCGGTAGGCACGGTGCCCACAGATCGCGGCAACGTAAATACGGTCTTGGCCACAGGTCCTGCCTTGCGCGCCCTGAGTGCGCTCAATGCCAGCTACGTCAACGACCCCGCGCCGCCAAACGATATTCCCGTGCCCCGCATCGGGTTCAATTCCACCTACAATTTCGATCTGGATCCAACCAACGGCATCACCGCGGGTCAGACCGACTTTGACGCCGTCGCGGTGCACGAGTTGGGCCACGTGCTCGGCTTTGACTCGGGCGTCGGCTCGCAACCTGTAGCTCCCTCGCCGCTCGCAGTTACAATTTGGGACATCTTTCGTTTTGCTCCCGGCGCCGCAAACTTAGGCAACTTCGGATCGGCCCAGCGGATACTCTCGACCGGCGCAAACCCATCGGTTCAGCACGTGCAGTTTAACGGCGCCGGGGAGCTTGGTCTTTCCACCGGCGATCCGGAAGGCAACGGCGGCGACGGCGAGCAGGCCTCGCATTGGAAGGCCGACGAAAAAAGCGGTACCTACCTTGGCATCATGGATCCAACCATCGCGCCGGGCGTCCGCGAAGTGATGACCCTTAACGATCAGAAGACTATCGACTACTTTGGCTACACGCTTACCCCCGTATCAGCGCCGCCAAACGATAACTTCGCAAACGCGCAAACCATTACCGGAAATTCCGGGACCCTCAGCGGCACAAACCGCTTCGCCACCAAAGAAACCGGCGAGCCAAATCATTCGCCTGACAGCGTCCCCAGCGGCAAGTCGATCTGGTACCGCTGGGTAGCGCCAAACAGTGGGACAGTTACCTTCACCACGGCGGGCAGCAGCTTCGACACGCTGCTGGCGGTCTACGGCGGCACAACCGTCGGCGCTTTGGGCGCCGCCATTGCGGCCAACGACGACGAAAATAATCCCGGCGGCATTTTGACCAGCCGGGTTCAGTTCGCCGCGGTCAGTGGTACGACCTACCAAATCGTGGTTGATGGCTACGGCGGCGATGAAGGCGACGTCACCATCAATCTGAGTTTGCCTGCCACTTTGGCGAATACAGTTCAGGTGAGCGGCGCCACGGGCGCAAGTGAAGCTGACAACACGACCGCCAAAGCGACTGTGACCATCACGCGCACCGGCACCATAACCGGCGCCGCCACCGTCAACTACGCCACCAGCGACGGCACGGCCAGCGAACGCTCTGACTATCTGGCGGCGCTGGGCACAGTGCGCTTCGCTCCAAACGAAGCCTCGAAGACAATCACGATCTTCGTGGTCAACGACTCCTTCGGTGAGAACCCGGAAACCTTCAACGTTACGCTGAACATGGCCGTCGGCTGCAATATCGGCACGCCCGCAACCACCGCCGTCACCATCAACAGCGACGAGGCAGTCAACGGGGTGCATAGTCCCAACCCGTTTAAAGATCCAACTTTCAGTAGCGACAATTTTGTGCGCCAGCAGTATGCCGACTTCTTCAATCGGGAAGCGGATGCGGGCGGCCTCAATTTCTGGAAAAACCAGATTGACGAATGTACGACGCAGTCGTGTCGCGAGATTCGCCGCATCAATGTCTCAGCGGCGTTCTTCGTATCGATCGAGTTTCAGGAAACCGGCTATCTGGTCTACAAGGCGTACCAGGCGGCTTACAATTCCGGAGAGTTCCTGAAGCTGCGCGACTTTTTACCCGACACGCAGGAAATAGGACGCGGCGTGGTGATTGGCCAGCCCGGCGCTGACGCACAATTGGAATCCAACAAGGTCGCGTTTTTTAACGACTTCGTGCAGCGGCCTCTGTTCGTTTCAGCGGCAAACTACCCAACGACGATGTCGGCAGCGGCGTTCGTTGACAAGCTCAACGCCAACACTTTCGATCCGCGTAATCCGGGAGCGGGATCGCTGACACAGAGCGAACGCGATGCGCTGGTCGGCGTGTTGACGCCCAATCCTTCGTCAGCCGCCTTGCGCGCGCAGGTGCTACGATCCATCGCGCAGAATTCCCTGTTCACCTCGCGGCAGTTCAACAAGGCGTTTGTGCTGATGCAGTATTTTGGTTATCTGCGCCGCAATCCAAACGACGCGCCGGAGTTTAGTCTTGATTTTGGTGGCTACAATTTCTGGCTGGGTAAGCTCAATCAGTTTAACGGCAACTTCATCGATGCGGAAATGGTGAAGGCTTTCATTACGTCGGGTGAGTATCAGCAGCGCCTCGGCCCGTGATTAAGATCCGGCGAGCTAATGCACCGAAGGTTAATACTGCTCTTCCGGGTCGATCCGAATCTTCATCCGTTGCAGCACTTCCACGTCTTCATCCGTCAGGTCGAGCGTCGCGTCACGATCTTCTCCATCTTCGCCGGCGTGTGGACGCAAGCCGATTTCCAACCGCAGGGTCAGTTCCATCTCATAGCCTGCCTCGCGTAATCGTTCGATGGCCTCGGCAACCCTGGATGAGTTTTCCACCGACTCGTTGATCGCGGTTCCAATGTCGCGCACGATCTCTTTTGCGTCGTCGTCTATTTCCAAACCTTGAACTGCCCCTTCGGTGAAACTGCGTGACGGAATTCCTAGCCGTTCCAGGCTCGATGTGCCTGGAGCACATGCTACGCGAGCAGACAGAAGAGGGTCAACTATGATTGAGATTCACTTTGTGAGGACGTCCAGCTTCAACTTCGCGCAGAGTGCGCGAGCCGGATTGGACTACCACCCCATCATCATTTACTCTAAGCATTGAACTTTTAACGAGAACCCGACGATTATTTCAAGAGGAGGAAGATTTTTATGCCTGAAGTTGGCGATACCGCCCCGGACTTTGAGCTGCCCAGCCATCTGGAAAAAGGAAAGAAGGTGAAGCTCTCAGATTTCCGCGGCAAGAATAACGTGGTGCTGGCGTTTTATCCGCTGGCATGGACACCTGTTTGAACTTCGCAGATGCCTGCGTACGAGGCCGACCTCGAACGCTTTAAAGGCTACGATGCCCAGGTTCTGGGTGTCTCAGTTGACAGCGTGCCATGCAACACCGCCTGGGCCAAGAGTCTCGGCGACCTATCTTACGACTTGCTGAGCGACTTTAATCCCAAGGGTGCGGTCGC
>JANMVC010000650.1:0-1641 GCA_031392315.1 Pyrinomonadaceae bacterium
TCTTTCGTGTACGTGACATTGCCATATGTATTTCCCGCCTTAGTTTGGGTGGCACGGGCGTCCCGCCCGTGATTTTTTCTGTATTAAGCCGCCAGTTGTTGGCTGTGTGTGTACGTCTGTGAAGGGGAAAAGGTTTAGAAAAGACGGAGGCAGACGGCAAGGGCAGGCGGCAGTTCGGTTGGAGACAGTAGGCGGAGAACGCTACGGAATCTTGACCCAGCAGGCGTTTTGGTTTGATTCGCGCGCGGCATCGAGTGTGAGTTGAATTCGCCAGCCGTCTTCAAACGTGGCGGCGCCGGCGACAGTCGTGCGGCCCTCCCGCAGCGCGTCTACAATCGCCATTGAAAAAGCTGTGAAGCCGCTCGACCAACTTCCCTCACGCATCCCCGGCGCTATCGGATCCGGTTCGCACTCAACCCTCTTCCAGATTCCGGAACCCGCTGGCGAATGTGACAGGTCGCCGTTTTCCTCAACTGCCAGCGCGCCCTTCGTGCCAAACACCTCGAGCCGATTTTCATACTTGCCGGATTCGACTACGGAAAGCGAGGCAGTGCCGGTCGCGTTTTTCGCGAGCGACGAATCAGCAAGACGAAACATGAGCTTGGCTTCGTCATCGCTAGTTACCGCCCGCGCGCTGCCGGTGCTCTTGTCGGGCCGCTCGGCTATGTGGGTGGAGAGCATTGCGCAAACTTCGCTGACGTCAGCGTCCAGCAGCCAACGAAACGAATCAATCGCGTGTGAACCAATCGCGCCGAGCGTGCCGCCGCCCATGGTCGCGTCTGACCACCAGTCCCACTGACGATCAAGGACGCCGCGATAGTCGGAACGGAAGAGATAGTTGCAATGCCTGACGTTGCCGATGTCGCCATCGTGCAACATCGTGCGCATCTTTTGGCGGCTGCTGAGAAATCGCAGTTCATGATCGATCAAGGCGAGCACGCCCGCAGCCCGCGCGCTCTCCGTCATGCGTTGCGCTTCGCCGGCATTCATGGCCATGGGCTTTTCACAAAGCACTGCCTTTCCTCGCTCGAGCGCGGCGAGGGTGATCTCCATGTGCGTGGCTGGCGGCGTCACGACGCTCACGAGATCGACGTCATCCCGGGCAACAAGTTCTTTCCAGTCATCAGCCACGTGTTCAATACCAAACTCCCGCGCTACACCTTCAGCGCGCTCGCGGTGCCGGCTCGTGATCGCCACCACCCGCGCCCCAGCGCAGTTTTGAAAACCGGGAATCTGCGTCGTGCGAGCGAACCCCGCACCCACGATCCCAATGCCGATGGTTTTTCCGTTAGTCAATTTCGTTGCTTATCCAAAGAGAGCTGTGGACATAACCACGATGGTAGCGGGTCAGTTTCGTCACCTATGTCCGACAAACTTCACAGTTTGTCGAGGCGTTACGACAAGCTGAAGCTTATCGGACATCAAACTAGACCCACTACTTCCACGATACTCGGCGCGGCTTTCGTTTCCACAGCTCGTGGCGATTGCGTTTGGAGTTTAGTATCCACTGACTTCGAAGGTCGCGGTCTTCTGGTCCTTCTGCTCGCCGCTCTCGGTCAACATACTAACCTCGAATTTGTAACGGCCATTTTCAAAGCCACTTGCAGGCAAAGTGACCCAAAAGATTGCGGGACGGCTGCC
>JANMVC010000062.1:0-6592 GCA_031392315.1 Pyrinomonadaceae bacterium
AAGCATCGCTGGAAAATCTTCAGCAAGCCCTCAAGCTGACTGGCGATCGGCCGGCGAGTTACCAGTTAGGCAGAATTTACGCAAACATGGCCGGCGTGTGCTGGTTTCTTAAGCGCCCTCAGGAAGGCGTGCGCTACCTTGAAAAAGCGATTGGTTACTACGAACGCACAGACCACAAGGCCAGCGCGGCAAATGGTTACAACAATCTGGGCATCAATCTGATCTTGATGGGCCAGTGGGGCCGGGCCCAGGAAGCTCTCGAACGCGCACTTTCACTCGCTTCCGAAGCCGATGAAAAAGCTGAAAAAGTTCCCATGATCCTCGATTCGCTCGGCGAACTGCTGATGCTGCGAGGGGAACTCGACGAAGCCAAGGATTACCTGCTGCGGGCCGTCAGTCTGGCCACGGAGGACGGTAACAAGTGGTATGCATGCCAGGCGCTCAGAACGCTCGCACGTTGTTACCTGGCAATGGAAGACTACGCGCGCGCGCTTGCGAAAGGCGAGGAGGCACTCGCTCTCGCGGAAGGCATTGCCGATCGTCAGGCCATCTGCGATTCACGTTTGATCTTGGCTGAGGCCTACCTGCGCAACGGTCAAACCGAAAACTGTTCGCTGCAACTCGAAACCCTGGCTGGAGACACGACCGAGTCAACCACCGACCTGGGCTTTGCCGGCGAGTCGCAAAGGCTTTACGGAATGTTGGCGATGCTCAAACTTGACTACTCCGCAGCCGCGCAACATTTCGGAAGTAGCGTTTCCATCTTCGATATGGCCGGCGATCGTTATCGCGCTGCTCGTGGTCACAGCGAACTCGGCCGCGCTTACGCGCTGAGTCAGCCCAGCCGGGCAATCGAACATTTGTCTCGCGCCGTAAATGCGTTTCGCGAACTAGGCGCCAAGCTCGATCAGGCCCGCGCGGAGGCAGCGCTCGCCAATCTCGATCGCACTGCCCCTGAACGAAGCGAAGAACAGTCGGCCTTAACCCAATTGCTAACACTCCGTCTCGCCGAAGCCGTAACCTCTCGAGAACTTTTGCTGCGCGAACTGGCGGCAATCATGCGGCAGGAAACGAACGCCAAGTCTGTAGTGATTACCGAACCCGGCGAACACAATCGGCAACGCGTAGTGATTGCCCATGGTTGCACTCCAGCGGAAAGCGCCAAAATCGCAGCCAGTTTGGATCAGTTAACCGACGACGACGCGCAAGCTGCTTACGGGAAGAAGAACGACGCCGCGATTCTCCAGCTTCGTTCTTCGCATGCGCCATCGGCAACGCTTTACATCTCACCCGCCAATCGCGCGAAACTCCCTGGCGGTCTTTCGCTCGAGCCACTCATGCGCGTTGCGCAACTCGGCTTGGACGTTTGCGCTCTGCGATCCGGCTCCCAAAAAGGCTCGCGAGTTCAGCAGCCCGAAGAGCTGACCGGCGCGAGCCTGATGCCGGGATTTATTCATTCGAGTCCGGCCATGACCAAGCTGGTCGAGGAAGTCCATAAAATCAGATCCTCCGATGTCACGGTCCTGGTTACCGGTGAATCGGGCACCGGAAAGGAGTTGGTCGCGCGAGCCATTCACGCGCTCTCGTCGCGCCGCTCCAAAGTATTTATTCCGTTTAATTGCACCGCGGTGCCAAAAGAACTTTCGGAAGGTTACCTGTTTGGTTATCGACGCGGCGCTTTCACCGGCGCGATTAACGACTCGGCAGGTGTGATCCGCACTGCTGCGGAAGGCACACTTTTCCTGGATGAAATTGGCGACTTGCCGCTGGATCTCCAGCCCAAACTGCTTCGGTTTCTACAGGAAGGCGAAATTCAACCGCTCGGTGAGCAACGGCCGATCAAAGTCGATGTGCGGATCATTGCCGCCACTAACACCGATCTGGAAGAAATGGTGGCCCAGAGCCGGTTCCGAGAGGACCTCTACTACCGGCTTAACGTAATCCGTTTGCGCGTGCCACCCTTACGCGAGCGCCGCTCGGAGATTCCGACGATCGTCAATTACTACATCAATCACTACTCGGCAAAGTTTGGCCGCAAAGATATTCAGATTACTCCGCAGGCGGTCGATCTTTTGATGGTCAGCGATTGGCCCGGCAACGTGCGGCAGCTCTGCAATGAAATCCAGCGCGTCGTCGCGCGCGCGGAAGATTCGGCAGTGATTACTCCCGACCAGCTTTCGCCCGAACTGAAAAAGACTTCGGCGCCGACTACACCGAGTTCAACTGCTTCCACTCTGGCGTCGATGCCAGGCAGCACTTTACAAAACGTCACGCTCGCTGATGCTTTGGAGGAAGTTGAACGCCGCATGATTGCTGATGCTCTGCGCAAGCATGGCGGCAACATTTCGCGCGCGGCTCGCGAACTCGGTCTTACCCGACGTGGGCTTTACCTCAAACTCGAACGCTACCAACTCAGCGCCAGCGCCTAGTTCAACCCGAACAACTTTCGTAGATCGTCGCTCTCCGGTCCTGCTTTTCCGATGCTTCGGGTCTTTCTTTGCTTCATTACTTCTCTTGCAATCTCGGCAATGGTCGCGATGTCAAAAGGTTTTGCGATCACCCAATCAGCGCTGATTGCTTGCCGGTCGTCGCAGCTAATCGCATCGGCCCATCCGCTGACAATGGCCAACGGAATTGTTTCCGAGCGTTTCCGGATCTCCCTGGCCAGCTCCCAGCCGCTCATCTCCGGCATGCCAATATCGGTGAACACAATATCGACCTTACCCGCCGCAGTGTCGTAAAGCTGCAGTGCCATCTCTCCGCTGTCGGCTACGATCACATCGCAGCCCTCAGCTTCCAGCGCCTCACGCAGCACCTCGCGCACTGCCAGTTCATCGTCAACAACCAGCGCCCGCATTTTCTCGGTAACCTTCGGGCTATCTGGTTTCGTAGAACTCGAATCCATACTTGGCGAGGCTGCTTCCGCGACTGGCAAGGAAACGCGGAAGGTCGTGCCTTTCCCTTGCTCACTCTCGACCTCGACCGCGCCGTTGTGCCGCCGAATGATGCCAAAGCTAACCGCCAGGCCCATGCCCGTACCCGCCTTGCCTTTGGTCGTAAAAAACGGATCGAATAGCCGGGATTTGACCTCCGGCGTCATGCCGGTGCCGGTGTCGGCTATGCTCAGCACAACGCGAGTATCCATTTCCTGCGCACTCAGCCGAATCTCGCCCCCGTCCGGAGTCGCATCAATGGCGTTGTAGATCATGTTAACGAGTACTTCGCGCAACTCCACTGGATCGCCCATGACGGAAGCGTTGCAATCGGCCACGAGTGCCATCCGAATGTGTGGGTCTTCAGCTCCTGAATCCCAGCGCGGCCGGCTCATCTCGCACACATCTTTCATCAGCTCGGCCACAGAGACCATTTGAAACTTGCGGCTGGGTTGCTTCCTGGCAAAGTCCTGAATGCGTCGAATGATGTGTGCGCCGTCTTCGGCGCTCTTGATAATCAGTTCAATGCCTGAGGCGATCTTCTCCGCATCGTTGGTGCGCAGTAACAACTGCGCGCGGCCAAGAATTCCCGTCAAGGTATTGTTGACGTTATGGGCCACGCCAAACGAGAGTTCGCCCAAAGCGGCCATCTTCTCCGCATGAGTCGCCTTTTCGCGTTGCTGTTCGTGCTCGGCCTGGGCCGCGGCAATTCTGTCCAAACAGGCCCTGAGTCGGTTGCTCGTGGCCGGTTGCTGCGAGTTCGCCAGCAACTGTTTGGCTTGCGCTCCGATCTCGCGCAGCTCATTGTCGCCAAGCTGTTCGCACATCTCCTCGATCAGAATCAGGAGCGGCTTGCCGGCGCCCTCGGAATCACCACATCGTTCTGCCACCCGCCGCGCGCGGTGAAGCAGCGGCTTCGCTTCGTGGCGCCGTCCAAGCTTGCAAAGCACTAAGCCGCTGGTAGCCAGCGCTTCCGCCAATAAAGCGTCTTCGCCAGTTGTCTCCATAGTCTCAACTGCGCGAATGATCGACCGTTCGGCCAGTTCATACTTTCCAGAGGCAAGGTAGAGCTGGGCAAGTGTTTCATCCACTTGGGCACGTCTCACCTGGTCGCCAAATTCTTCGAAGAGTGTGCGCGCGCGTTCAAGATGTAGCCGGGCTTCATCAAATCTTTTTAGGCTGGACAGCAAGTAACCGTGGTTATTCTCAACTACTGCGGTGTAACGGTAGTTGCCGATTCCTTCAAAGTATCTGAGCGCATCTTTGTAGTGGTCCAGCGCTCGATCAAAGTAGGAGCTTCGGCCTTCTCCGATGCCGAGATTCTTCAGCGTGGTGGCAAACTCCAGATGAAATCGGCCCCTGGTCCACGCTCCCGACGATTCCACGAGCGGCGCCGCATCATTGAGCATGCCCAGCGCGTCATGGAGTCGGCCGGATCGAGCCTCAACCACGGCTAGCCGAATCAAGGCAAGACCCCTCAATTCTCGCTCGTCGTCGGAAAGAGTCGGCAGCAACTCTCGCACGATTTCACGGGCCAAGTCTAAATGCCCCTGGCGGTAATAGCAGCTGGCTAGCTCGATGCGAGCTTCGGCTGCACGCGTTCGTTCCTCCAGGCGTTCGAAAAGCGCGATGGCCCCATTCAGGAGACCTTCAGCGGTTTTTTGGCCGCCACGAATCTGCCTCGTGCTGCTTACCCAGCCACTCAGAACACCAGCAGTGAAGAATAATTCAGCCGCCGCGGCATCTTCCAACCCGGCATGTCTGGGCCACTCGCCGATCGTCCACCACTGCTTAAGCGCAGCACAGCCCAAATCGTAGTCGCCAGCTTCCAGCCGTTCACGCGCGAGCGCGCAACTTGCTTGAACCTGCTCACTGGGACCCCGGAACGAGGGTTCGTTGGATTGAATCAAGTTCCCTTGTAATAGGCGCATTTCTTCTCTCTTGGGTGGGGGAAATGATGGTGTGCGCTTAAGTCTGCGTGGGCTGGCTACCGTGTATACACCTGCATACTAAAGTAACAACCCACTGACAGCGGCAATTCTAAACCGTAAGTACTTGAGTTCTGTCATTTAGCTTTCGGAGGGGACTCGCGGTGCATACTAGCTATCCATTTTTTGGTCGCTTGACGCTAAATTCTCGTCCGGTATAACCTCATTGCTTAACCTATAGAAAAATAAGAGGTTATGTAGCTAGCCCGGCCTTGGTGCGCTGTGGCACGAGCCTTGAAATAGAGACCAGCGAACAAAGGAAACGGTCAGCTAGAACGAGAATTGAGTTTTCCAAAGCAGCAATCCCCATTCTAGCGAACCACCCAATTAACGCTCGTCACCCAGGAGAATCTGACATGACAAGAATCAAATCGGCCCTTTTCGCAACCTTCATGACCTTGGCAGTTTCCGCTTCAGCATTTGCCGGAGACATCACCAGCCGTTCGGGCGATATCACCAGCCGTTCCGGCGACATCACGAGTCGTGCAGGCGACATCACCAGCTTGGTCGTTGAAGTTTTCAAGATGGTCTTCTAGGAACCTGCGGGATCAGTCACTCTGGCGCATATTCGTCAATATGCATCAGGAATTTCCAAAGATCGGTCAACCTGGCGAGAAATCCGCTGGTAAAGCGCTCGCAAAGTGATAGGGGGCAACTGATATGCCGCTAGCTACTAACAAATGGGAGATTGAAACATCGCGTGTAGAGGGTCTCGCTCATAAGCCGAGCACACGAAGACGCGGATGGATTGATTGCCCAGGATCCAGAGAGCAGTGAGAGTTCCCGAGGAAAGCGCTTCCGTCGCAGCCTCACCGAGATTGGTTCACACAGAGAACCCGCCTTGGCTCGACGGAAGCAGAATGGGAGGGGTGCAGGCCCCAACCAGAATTGAAACCACAACTTTAGACTTCGGCGCAGGATTCTGAAGGCCTCGCAACTACCAGGGCCATGCCGACTATGACATAGAAAACCATCACTACTTCTGAATCACCCCAGTTGTAGTGGACCAGGCCGGAACTAAAGAAGCCGGCCAGACCGCCCAGCGCTCCAAGCAAAATCCCGTGCTCAACCCAATGGCGCTTAGTTCCGCTGCGAACTGAGCGCCAGAGCATGCGCGCGTAGATAAACAGAAAGCCCAGCCAAAGCATCAGCGCCGGAAGGCCTCGCTCTAGGGCGATTTGCAAAAGGTTTGAGTGCATGTGGCCCCAGGGAATCCGTCCGCCATCAAACATTCCCCACTGCCGCCAGCGACGTTTGATCGAGTCCATGCCTATCCCGACAAGCAGATGCCGAGGCTTGCTCACGAGCAGCCGCGCGCCTTCGCGCCAAACCGTCGTTCGCCAGGTAGTGGAGTCGTCCTTTTGATCGATAAAGCCTACGTTGCGTTTCTGCTGAAGCAGAACCAGGCCGCCCAGAATTAAGGGGATGGCCAACACGCCAAGCATGATCAGGGTGCGCCGCCGAATTGTCATGGCCAGGATGAGGAGCGATGAAACCAGGCAACCGAGCCAGGAAGCGCGCGTGACTGTTAGCAGTAACGCGAAAGAAAACCCGGCCAGGGCTAACAACAAAAGCAATCCAGTCCAGCTTCGTTTCACGGCCAAACTCACGAAGAGACCCAGTGTCAGAGCAATCACCAACTGCAACACTTCCGCGTAGGTAACAAACTGT
>JANMVC010000151.1:0-13177 GCA_031392315.1 Pyrinomonadaceae bacterium
CAGCCGAGGACACGTGTCCCGGCTCGGAAAAGCAGATTACCAAAGCAATCGTTTCTGTTGCACTCCCTGCTGATGGTTATCAAACCCCCAAAATTCGCTCTATTGTCGCTTTCCCGCTGCACGTTCGCTTCGCTTGCCTCTTACTGGCATAGGTTAATGAGACTTCTCCTAAGTCAACAGCAATGATCATGCCCCAGCGTGCAGTGGGTAACTAATAATACATCACTCCTAAAACCATTTGGAGCGCTCGATGGTCCATCCGTTTGTGCCAAGTCTGAATCGTGCGCTTTCGATGCCCGGCAAACACGGTCAGTTGCCGAACCAGACGAGCTTCGCAAGCTTTGTGGGGAGGCACTACTTGGGGGGTGTTGGGGCGGCTTCCGAGTCCTGGTTCTCGGCCGGCACCGTGTATGCCCAACCGGCACGCTTCAGCAGGGCCACGCCATACTGAATCGGCACGGCAAAATTCGATGACTGGCTTTCAGTCGAAATCGCAAAATTGATCCCGATAACGTGGCCCAGTTGGCCAAACACCGGGGCGCCCGAGCCACCTTCGGCCGTGCGCGCGTCGTAGGCAATGCGGCGGCTGTTAACGTCGGTAATATTACCTTGTGTAGTCTGCGGCTGGATTCGCCGCGACTCGGCAAAATAAGCGAGCAGTGCGTCGAGCGTTCCGTAGCGTTGTTGAATGCTTCGAGACTCAGCGTCGTCCATCAAGGCCAGCAAGCGATCAGGACCAAGCGGATATCCCATCATCACGACGGTTGTGCCAACGGCGACAGCATCTTCCTCAGTCTCCAACGGCAGCACGGGGACGGTTGTGGGCAATTCCTTGAGGTCCAACGTCAGTACGGCAACGTCGTCGCGGCCGCCTGACATTTTGAACTTCAGCGGAATCGGTTTTGAGTGATCCGGAAAATAAGCGTGCAGCTTTTTGAGTCGGGGTTGACCCCTGACGCTGCTCACCAAACCCTGCGCGCGTTCGTCTGCCAGCCAGGGCTGCGCGATGTGACGGTTAGTAATGACAAATCCGTCGCCCACGTAGAACCCAGTTCCCACAAACGGAAATTCGGCAATCGCTGCTTTCCCATCCGGCGTGAGCGCGGTTGACTCGTCGCTGGTTTGCAACTCGCCATTTTCGTTCACCTGTGTCTCCGCAGCTCGGAGCGGCCGGCCCGTTCCCGCCTCGACGTAGTAGAACGAACCGGCGATCAGGCAGACGCCGCTGCCGTAGTCGCTGCGTAGTTTCACTGCCAGGGAAAGACTGTCACGAATTTCTTTGTTGGAACGGTCGAGATCGTTAATCGTCGCGTTGGTCTTGGAAACCTCATTTTTCATTGAGGTCAGTTGAGCGCGTTGATCGTCAATGATCCTGCGGCTGCGCTGCATCTCTTTGTACATTGAGAAGCCGATGTAGAGAACGCCGCCAACCAGAGCCAACGCAATCGCAAAGGTAATTAACTTGGTGCTGGGATTGATTTCGCGCACGAGTTCACGCGTAAACTCACGGAGAAACACCTTGGCGTCGTCGCGCCGAGCAGTCGCGGCAGATTCGATCGCGGCCTGTTCGATGAAGGGGGCGATGTGCGCTTCGTGCGTAGCCGGACTCACAACTGCCGGTAGCGAGCGAATGGGATAAAAGGTCAACAGCAGATTTGATCTGGCAATGCGAACTTCGTCGCCATCTTCGATCAAGCTGCCGTCGCGAAGCGACTCCTGGTTATGTTGAAGATCGAGCGAATGATCGAAGCCAACTACCCGGTATGAGCCATTCGCACGTTCCAGTTCCAGCACGACACCACCGTTGGCCGTGTCCTTCGGCAGGGATGAGAGACGCAGACGCAGATCGCAGTCGTCGCAATTGCCGATGCGCAGGCGCTCGCCGGTCAAGACCTCGGTATGTTTGTCCTTACCGGAAGAAATGTGGATGACAAGGCCGGTGGCCATAAGTGAGAGTCGTAAACCTGCTCTTTAGATTTCGGAGTTACACTAATTTGGGCGACCATTCACAGTCCGCTCAAACTCGTTTGCGGTCTGTTAAAGCGGTCGCCCTTCGAAGCCGTATTCTACAATTTATTCTCAGGGCGAGCAAAAGTTAAGCAACAACAGACGCGCCAGCGGTGGTCGGCTCGTGTGCTAACATGATCGCGCAGTTCAATCCAAAGTTAGTTGAAAGCAAAATGGCAGAATCTCCTTTTATCTGTGACCAGGAAGCGCTGGAACGACTCGCGCCGATCACTACGGCGCCCATCCGCCACCACGTGTTTGTCTGCCGGGGAACCTCATGCTCTGCGGTGGGCAGCGCGGACGTTATCGCTGCGTTTGAGCGCGAGCTGCTCGCTCGCGAAATCATGTTTGGCAAAGAGAAGAAGGGCAAGAATCCTCGCGGCAGCGTCGTGTTAACTGAATGCAGTTCGGTAGGTTTTTGTGCAATCGGTGCGGCAGTGATGATCTATCCGGACGGAGTTTGGTATGCGCAGGTCCGCGCCGGCGATGTCGCGGAGATCGTGGAAGAACATCTCATCAATGGACGCGTGGTTGAACGATTAGCTTTGTTAAAGGTTCCGTCAGCAGGGAAGCAGCAGCCGAGAGCGGTTGCAGGCAATGGGCAGGACGGTTGGGAAGCGTGAGTTTCCAGCGTTGCGGTCGGTACGGCACGACATCAATCTCTCAACCGTCACGATTGCTCATCGCTTGGCGCTGGAGAATTGCCTCGAGCTCAGGTATTGCGACTAAATCCTTTGGGCGACCCGCGGTGCGTTTTGCAATGATTAGCTTTGCTAAGTCAAGAACTGGAAACCGGTAGCCAAAGAGCTCAAACATTACTGCGCCGCCAATCACATCCTCGAAATATCCAATCCCACGCACTTCTCCAAGAAGATCCAAACTTCCGACGTCGGTGGACAGCATAAAATTCAATCCCTTGTGGAGTGTTTCACCATCCAGGATAAAAGGAAGGCCATCGGGTGCATTTCGCAAATGAGCATTAACCGACCGAAGCGCGCCAGCCAGCCTATCCAAATTCGCCCGCGACCTTGAATGGCAGACGTCAAGGTCGTTCGTGAGCATTGTCGAACCATGAAGAGCCGCAGCTACTCCGCCGATGATAATGCAATCAACGGCATGTTTGCCGAGCAGTTTGAGCGGCGCTTCAATGATGCTCATTATCGGCGGCATTCACTGGTCCCAGCCTACGCGCTGAGGCTTTGAGCCTGGCAACTCCGGTTATGAAAGCGTCAAGTTTGCGGATTCGTTCTTCAGGCGTTAGGCGCAAGTTTTCGAGCGTAAGCGTGAGGTCGATGCCAAACTCCACCGCCCGCTCGGCAGCCGAACCGGGAGGCGGATTGAGAAAATAGTCTTCGTCTTCTTTGCGCATGACGAGGGGAAGTATAGCACTCTTGCCGAAGCTGCTTTAGCTCTGGGCTGAAGTCGCCGCTTGTTTAGGTTTCCAACGGAGGACGGGTTTGCGCGCGGCAGCGGCTTCGTCGAGGCGGCCGATGCGCGTGCTGTGCGGTGCGTTGAGGACCAACTCCGGATCTTCCACGGCTTCGCGGGCTATCGATCGCATGGCATCGATAAACTGATCAAGCTCCTGATGTCCCACAGATTCAGTTGGCTCAATCAACATGGCGCCGGAAACGATCAGCGGAAAGTAGATCGTCATTGGATGGAATCCGTAATCGATGAGGCGCTTGGCGATGTCGAGAGTGTGAACGCCTTTGCGAGTCTGGCGTTTGTCGGTGAACACTACCTCGTGCATCGGATCGGCTTCAAAAGGCTTGTCGTAGTCGCCGGCCAGTCCTTTGGCGATGTAGCGCGCATTGAGCACGGCTGCTTCAGTCGCTTCGCGCAAACCGTCGTTTCCGTGAGTTTGAATATACGACAGCGCCCGCAGCATCATGCCGTAGTTGCCAAAGAAAGCTTTGACCCGGCCGATCGACTGGGGATAGTTGAAGTCGAGCTTGTAATCAACGGCATTAGTGTCGCATTCGTTTTGGGCCCGGTCGCTACCGCTCCCGGTTCTGACAATTCGTGGGACCGGCAGAAACGGTTCGAGTTCTTTCGTGCAGCAACACGGTCCACAGCCGGGGCCACCGCCGCCATGTGGAGTTGAAAATGTCTTATGCAGATTCAGGTGGATGACGTCGACGCCCATGTCACCGGGCCGCGCCACACCGACCAGCGCATTCATGTTGGCGCCATCCATATAAACAAGCCCGCCCGCGTCGTGCACGATGCGGCAAATCTCCTGGATATTTTTCTCGAAGAGTCCGAGCGTGTTCGGATTCGTGAGCATCAGTCCAGCGACGTGGCCGCCTTCGCAAAGTTCGCGCAAGTGATCGAGATCGGTGAACCCCTCGGGCGTAGAGCGAATGGTTTTAACTGAAAAACCGGAGAGGTGCGCGGAAGCTGGATTAGTTCCATGAGCGCTGTCGGGAATCAACATCGTACGACGCTGGGCGGAGGCTTCGGCGCCGTCGCGCGCATCGATGAAAGCTCGGATGATCATCACGCCGGTCATCTCGCCATGCGCGCCCGCCGCGGGCTGCAAGGAGATTCCTGGGAGTCCGGTAATCTCAGCCAGATGCTCCTGCAGTTCATAAATCACCTGCAAAGCGCCTTGAGCATCCTTCTCACTTGAGAGCGGGTGCAGATTGGCAAAGCCCGGTATCCTCGCCACCTTCTCATTCAAACGCGAGTTGTATTTCATCGTGCAGGAGCCCAACGGATACATGCCGAGATCGATGGAATAATTCCAGGTCGACATGCGTGTGAAGTGGCGAATCACGTCAACTTCGCTAACCTCCGGCAGTCCCTCCAAATCGTTGTCAGACTGAAACGCTTTTGGGACGAGATCGTCGAGGGGAAGGTCATCGACATCGAGCGGCGGCAAGCGATACCCAATACGGCCTGGCTGCGAGCGTTCGAAAATCAGAGCCTCATTGTGGCTGATATGCGAGGTGACTTTGGTAATTTCAGATTTCATAAGCGACGATCAACACAAAGACACGAAGGCACAAGGTCGGAATCGTTGTCAGCTTAGTGGCTTTGTGTTTTTGTGGTTAGAAATGCTAGCCAGTCCTTCAACCAACGCGTCGATCTCGGCGCGCGAGTTAATTTCTGTGACGCAAACTAAGAAGTCGTTCGGACGGTCAACGAAGTAACGTGATAAAGCCAAGCCGCCAGTAATATTTCTTTCCGCCGCCAGCCGCGCCATCAAGTCAGCGGCCGGCACCGGCGCGCGCACGACAAATTCATTGAAACGCGGGCCAGAGAAGGGAAGAGAAAAGCCAGCTGTCTCAGCGATTCGCTTGGCGGCAAAAGCCGTTTTCTGTACGCACTGCCGCGCCACTTCCTGCAAGCCGCGCCGGCCCATCGTTTCCAGATAGACGGTGGCGGCGAGCGCAATCAATCCTTCATTGGTGCAAATGTTTGAGGTGGCTTTCTCGCGGCGAATGTGTTGTTCGCGCGTAGCTAGTGTTAAGACGAAGCCGCGTCGTCCCTGCTTGTCATAGGCCTCGCCAACTAATCGGCCGGGTATCTGTCGCGCATATTTCTCGCGGGTGGCAAAGAGGCCAACGTATGGGCCACCAAAAGAAAGCGGCACGCCGAACGACTGACCCTCGGCTACCACGATGTCAGCGCCGCAGGCACCGGGGGATTTCAACAGACCAAGCGAGATCGCTTCGGTGACAGCTACGATCAGGAGCGCGCCCACCGCGTGCGACTGTTCGGCAAGCGCGGCAACGTCTTCGATGCAGCCAAAGAAATTGGGCGACTGCACTACGATGGCGGCCGTTTTGTCGTCAAGCAATCCGGCGAGCGCGCCTGAGCTTTGGCCGGTATTGGCGTCGAAGTCTGCGTGGACCAGCTCAATCCCGGCATGCTGAACGTAGGTGTTCACAACCTCGAGGTATTCAGGATGAATAGCGCCGCAGGCAATAACTTTCGATCTCCGGGTCACACGTTCAGCCATCAGCACCGCCTCGGCCAGAGCGGTTGAGCCGTCGTACATCGAAGCGTTGGCGACTTCCATACCCGTCAACTGGCACACCAGCGTCTGGAATTCAAAGATTACTTGTAGCGTGCCCTGCGAAATCTCGGGTTGATAGGGGGTGTAAGCAGTAAAAAACTCTGAACGGGAAACAATGTGATCTACTACGGTGGGTATGTAGTGCTGATAAGCGCCAGCGCCAAGAAAACTTGAACGGCCAGCCCCAGGGTTGCGAGCCGCGAGATGTTCAAAGCCCGCAAGCAGTTCCATTTCGGAAAGGGCAGCCGGCGTGTTCAGGTTTCCGGTTAGACGTAAGTCTTTCGGAATCGAATCAAATAACTGTGCCGCGGAGGTGAGCCCGACCTGACGAAGCATTTCCGCCCGCTCTTCGGGCGCGTTGGGAATGTAGCGCACGCGTTACTCAGTCTCCGCTTTCGTAAAATCTTCATACTCCGCGGCGGTAAGGAGACTATCCACTTCGCCGGGGTTCGACATCTTGATCCGAATCATCCAACCGTCTCCGTAGGGATCCGTGTTGACCTTTTCCGGGTCGTCGCTTAGTGAGTCATGAGACTCGGCAATGGCGCCAGACACCGGTGAGAACACTTCGGAGACAGCCTTCACTGACTCGACCGACCCAAACGATTCATTCGCGGCAAACTGTTCGCCGGCTTTGGGCAACTCGACGTAAACAACGTCGCCGAGCGAGTTCTGCGCATAGTCGGTAATGCCGACGGTGGCAACATCGCCATCCACTCGCACCCATTCATGGTCCTTGCTGTAGTGTAATTCTTCGGGAATGTTTGCCATGTTGCCTCCGCCGTTTCTAGTTTCGTTCGGTTCACTTCGCGCGCTTGTAAAAAGGTAACTTCACTATCTGCGCGCCGGTGAGTTTTCCGCGCACATCAATTTGCACCTGCTGTCCTTCGTTTGCAAATTCCGTCGGCACATAAGCCATACCGATGTTCTTTTTCAAGTAAGGCGCTGGGCTTCCGGAAGTGACTGGGCCCACGCGCGCTCCGTCAACCAACACGTCCTGGCCGTCGCGAGCGATGCCACGGTCGGTCATTTCAAATCCGACGAGCCGCCGCGTCACGCCTGCTTCCTTTTGTCTTGCTAACGCGTTGCGGCCAATGAAGTCGGCCTTATTCAGCTTACAAATCCATCCGAGGTTTGCTTCGAGGAGGGTCGTGCTCTCGTCAATTTCATGTCCGTAAAGCGCCATGCCGGCTTCCAGCCGCAACGTGTTGCGCGCCGCCAGGCCGCAGGGAAGCACGCCCTCGTCGGTGCCGTAAGCGCCGGCCTCAAGCATCTTGTTCCAAATCTGTTCGGCTTTGTCGGCTGCGGCGTAGACCTCGAACCCATCTTCGCCGGTGTAACCCGTGCGCGAAATTATTGACTGGACCCCATCAACCTGTCCTTCAGTAAAATGATAGTACTTAATTTCCGAAAGCGAAGTGCTGGTGAGTCCCTGAAGTATTCTCAAAGCGTCCGGACCTTGCAGCGCCAGCTGGCAATAATCTGCACTCACGTTTTTAAGTTCAACGTTTTCGTCGCCGCGGTGAGCGATGATCCAATCCCAGTCCTTTTCAGTTGTGCCAGCGTTCACCACGAGCATGAATCGCTCCCGAGCGAAACGATAGACGAGGAGATCGTCAATGACTGTTCCCTGTGGAGTTGTCAGCGCTGAATACTGTGCCTGGCCGTTGATGAGTTTGGACGCGTCGTTTGACGTTAGGCGATTGATAAATTGAATCGCCTCGGGACCGGTGACATCAATCTCGCCCATGTGCGAAACATCGAAAAGTCCGCAGTGCGTTCGCGTGCGCAGATGTTCGGCAATTGTGCCCGCCGGGTACTGCACCGGCATGTCCCAGCCGCCGAAGTCAACCATGCGGCCACCCAACTTGCGATGGGCGTCGTTGAGTGGCGTTCGTTTGAGTTGTAAAGCGGTAGCTGTCAAGCGCGTCTTCTGAAGCTATTTGGAAGCCCGAATTTCATCAAATTAACTTACTAGAAAGGGTGAATCCGCAAACTAACATGCGGTGTGCGGTGCGTCAAGCGAGTCAACCGGCGTGCTCATTCCGTTGCTTTGCGTTCTTTGCGAAACCCTTTTGCGTCCATTGCGGTAAACCCGTAAGAGTGAATGCAAGGTTGGCAAAGGAAGCCGGACTAATATGCGTTGAAATAAGCTGGCGAAGGTTGGAATGAGGGTGGTAACGAGATTAGAAATCCGTGTCGCGCACGTCTACCTTTTGGACGGTGAAAACTACGCGCATGGTATCCGGCCGGCGGTCTAGTGAAGCGGGAACGAATGCCGTGGTTTCGCGCAAGGCAAGTGCAAACTCTTCCAGCATGCGGCGGTTGCGCGGCGCCTGGACCACGTCGGCCAGCGAAGCAGTGCCGTTACTGAAAACGTCAGCGACAACGATCATGTCATCAGCATCCTCGTAAACGTCCGGACGCGGCTGCAGGTAAGAGCTCGTGAGTTCGGCCAATGCGCCTTCGGGATTCAGGCTGGGAGATTGCCCGGCGAAGGGTGCCCGACTCGCCGAGAAGTCCTCAGGAGTGACAGGCTGATTCAAGTCGTATCCGCGATTCGCTAAGGCAAACGCAGCGTTGTTCTGTCTGGCGGCTTCATGTAGCGCGGCGAAGTGTGGCCGGAGGCCGGCAAACATCGAGGCAAAAAGCAGGACAGACGCCAACGAACCAACGCTGTATGGCATGAGCCGAGGTTCCAGCCAGCGCGTCAGGACTTGTCGAAACGTAGGCTTGGGCGACTGGCGTTGCGCGGCTGCTTCGATGATCAGGGCGTTGGTGATTGCCGACGCAAGATCGGGAGGAGCCGACTGGCGAGCCAGGTTAGTCAGGCTCCGACTCAACGAGCGCAAGTTCGTCACTTCTGCCCGGCATACTGGGCAACGATCGAGATGCGTATCCACCGTGGCACGCACCGGCAGAGTAAGCACATCGTCGATGTACTGTGAGAGCAGTCCTTTTGTTTCTTCGCAGCTCATAATAAAAAGAGAGGTCAGCGATCAGAGGTCAGTGATCGGATCCAAGTCATCGCTGACTTCTGATCTCTGTCCTCTGACATCTGCTTCGGATGGTCGACCGACCCCGGCTGCTCCCTCTTTTGCTAAAGGAGCAACTTGGGCAAGTCTCAAGCTCGGAGTCATTGATTTCAGCGAGCAGGTCAACGGGTGTTGCTGGCCACGTTTTCAAATTCGCTTTCATCAATGATTCTCCTCGCCGGAGGCCCGCCGTTTTCTCACCACGACCCATTTGGCACCGAGTTGTTTGTGAGCCGGGGCGGGTCGGCCATCCGCATTTACAAAGATCCTTCCAACTTCTGACGTAACTCCTGGCGACCTCGCGCCAGTCTCGACTTCACCGTTCCCACGTTGATTCTCAAGGTCGCCGCAATCTCTTCATAGGTGAATCCTTCAATGTCTCGCAGGATTACTGTTTCCTTGTACGACGCGCCTAATGTTCGGAGCGCCGCTCGCAGGGCCACCTCGCGTTCGTGGGCGAGGGTGTTCTGCTCAGGGTTCGCCGAGGACTCAGCCAGGGTCGCAATCAAGGGCTGGTCGGAGCTGCCCAGCGTCGCATCCAGAGAAACAGTTGAATCGCGGCTTCGTCTGCGCCACCAGCGCCAACGGTTGCGGGCCTGGTTGATTGCAATCCGGTAAATCCACGTTCGCAAGTCGGCTTCGCCGCGAAACTTCCCGATGTTCTGGTAAGCTCGTAAAAATGTTTCCTGCGTCAGGTCGCGAGCTTCTTCGCTGTTTTCGGTCAGGCGAAATAGCAGTCCATATATCTCGCCGGTGCGGGCCGCGACCAACTCTTCAAAGGCCGCTGACTCGCCGCGCTTCAGTCTTTCAATGAACTCAGCATCGGCCACCGAGCGCGAATCCACGGTGGCTGCTGGGGCAACCCGGTCCAGTCCCATTTGCCCGCCGAGGGCTATTGGCTCCCCGTAGCTCACGCTTTCACCCCTGGCGCTGGAAGGGGATTAACTAAAACCCCATGCCCGTTCCGGACAGGCGCCGCTTTAGACTCCAGCTTCCTCAAGTTTGTTCCCGCCTTAATTCTCATGCCTGAAATTAGATGCCGCACGGTTTGCTAGTCGCTTGATTAGTTTACAAATGGCCTGCTTGACAAGCTTTCCGGCCACCCACTAGAGTTACCGTTTTGCAAATCATACACCTACGAGGAACGCAGTTCACTATCTGAACTTGCGAGAAAGCACCAACGTGGCGAAATACAAAAAGAAACGCGCTCGCGAACTTCAGCACGACAAGTTTCGCGATACCGCTGGGGTAATCTTTGATCGTTTGGGTGATCGGCTTGAAGGCAAGGGTAGGACGATCCTTTACGGAATCGTTGGCGTCATCGTGTTGGCTCTGATGATCGGATTGTGGATTAAGTGGAGCAATCGAAAAGCCGATGAGGCACGGCGGGCGATGGGCCGCGCGATTGTCATTTCCTCAACTCCACTAGCGGGCGACCCCAGCGCGCTGGATTCCAATGCCCCGAAGTTTGCCAGTGAACAGGAGCGGGCGCAAAAGGCAATTGATGAGTTTCAGAAGGTTGCAGCGAAGTATGGCGATCCGTACCGGACTCAGGCCCGTTATTTCATCGGCGCGAACCTGCTGGCAATCGATCGGACGAAGGCGATGGCCGAGCTGGCTGAGGTAAGCAAGAGCGGTAATGTCGAAGTCGCAACGCTGGCGAAGTTTGCCCTCGCCCAGGCCAATGAGGCGGATTCAAAGTTAGACGACGCAGCTAAACTCTACTCGGAACTCGCGGCGCTCAACGCCAGTGTCGTTACCGCCGACTCGGCCAATCTTCGGTTGGCTGGCGTTTACGAAAAGCAGGGAAAGAAGAAAGAGGCCGCTGACCTGCTATTCAACATCGTAGAGACGGGGCGCAAGGCAAAAGATAAAGAAGGAATTGAGCTGCCGCTTTCGGGAGCGGCGCGGGATGCAACCGACAAGTTGCAGAAGTTGGATCCGGACCGCCATGCCAAGCTAACTCCGGCACCGCCGAGCGGCAATCGTCCATTCTGATCTCGTTTTGGATAATCTCACTCACTCGCTCATCGGCCTTACCGCGGCCAAAGCAGGTCTGGAAAAGCTCTCGCCGGGAACTACGACCCTCTGCATTCTCGCCGCCAATGCTCCTGATGCGGATATTCTTGCCCTGCTTGGAGGCCGCTGGGCCTATCTCCACCATCACCGTGGTATTACGCATTCGATTCTCGGCACTCTTGCGATCGCGGTCGCGCTACCCCTGGTTTTCTATCTTGGGGATTTGTTGATTGCCGGCATTCGGCGTCGCCAGCGAATTATCAAACTCCGCGGGCTTCTCGTCGCGTCGCTGCTCGCCAGCGCCACGCATCCCCTCATGGACTGGACGAACAACTATGGCATGCGTTTCCTCCTGCCCTGGGATGCCCGCTGGTCCTACGGTGATTTGATTTTCATCATCGATCCTTTCTTGTGGGTGATGCTCGGCGGATCTGCATTTCTGCTGACGGCGAGGACGAAACTTCAGGGTGTCACATGGCTGGTGATAGCCGGCGCGACCAGCTTCCTGGTTTTGTTTGGGTCGGTCGGCCCCGGGCGTCTCGCTGATCCAACGCCGCTACGGATTCTGTGGGTGGCGGCGCTAATCCTGCTGGTAGTTCTTTCCAGGCTGGACGTGGCTGAACGGTGGGGTGCGAAGACAGCGTTGGTCGCGATCGGGATTGTCGTTGTTTACATCGGGGCGTTGTTTGGCGTGCACGCTGTTGCGCTGCGCCACACGACTCTTGAGGCTTCCAGAATTGCCCGCGAGAATGGGGAACATACGATCAAAGTCGCAGCTATGCCGACGCTGGCGAACCCACTACGCTGGCTGTCCGTAGTGGAAACTGATCGCGCTACCTATCGATTTGGATTAGGCCTGCTGGGAGCGGACCAGGGCGGCGCGAATATGGTTCGCATTGAAAAACCTGCGGGTGCCGAGGCTCAGGCGTTGGCTCAGGCTTCGCGCGACGCGAGGTCTCAGGTTTTTCTCGAGTTCTCGCGCTTCCCAGTAGTCGGCGTGCGCGGCGCTGACTGCCTGACCCAGACTCTCGTACAGTTTGCGGACTTACGCTACACTGAACCTGGTCGTGGCCGAGGCACATTCTCGCTGGAGGTGCCCGTGGATTGTCCGGTTCCAAAGTAATCAAACCGCACCCGCCTCGACCACGCGCGTAAGCCAGGCAAAGCTTCCATGAATGAATCAGACCAGCTAGAGACATTGAAAGCGCTGACCGAGGTGGCGAAAGAAAGGGACTATCCTGGGCATGGTCGCCGTCTGGCGAGCGTGCGAGTTTCGCCGGGGTCGTATCTGGCTGCGGCCAGCGTCCTGACGTTTGGCTCAGCTTTGCTGCTGCGATCCGAACAGGACCTGTGGGCTCTCGGCGCGCTAGGTTTAGCCTGGCTCGTGGTTCCTCTGCTCGCGTTCACCGATCGAATTGAGTTTGATGGCGACGTGCTCAGACGGCGCGGTCCAGCACCGTTTATTCAGCGGTTAATCGCTGGCCGGCACAAACAACTACGCATCGAAGATTGCGAGCGAGTGGACACCCAGGCGCTGCGTACGCTGCGACGCCGCGGCCGCGTGCGTTACCGCTATCGGACGCAAGTTACCGGCAGGAACGCTGAATTCACATTTGCCTCCGGCGGCCGCAGTTATCGCGAAATGATCAGCCAGTTGCTGCCGCGGTTGCACGAAGACAAGCTTGATCTTCGAACCCTGGAACTCCGAGATTACCTTTGCGAACCTAAAGAACTAAACCGCGAGGCCGCCCACCTGCATCTCGCCTCCGTGGACGTGCTGGATAGCGCCACGCTGGATTTCAAGCTGGGTCGGAATCAGCACCAGCCGGGAAAGAGAAGCGAAGGCGCAGATGGGGATGGCTCCGCGGCAACGATTTCTCCGGCTGAAATTGAGCGGGCAATGTTGCTTGGCGCTTTGGGTAACAAGCTGAGAATTGCCGGACGACTGAACCAGGCGCGGGAAGCGTTTCGCCGGGCGCTGATAATCAGTCCCGGAAACGGGCGGATAATTTTCGACTTCGCTCGTTTACTTCGCTCGCAAGCGAGCAGTTTGAGCGACGCGAAACTCTTGTCGCGGGCCCGCGCTGCG
>JANMVC010000303.1:0-11090 GCA_031392315.1 Pyrinomonadaceae bacterium
GTCCTTCGTGGTTAATCTTTTCCAGTAGAGGTCGCCAGACTCGAATCTCCGGGATAGCGCGCAACATCGTGCACCGCATCGTGGCCCTGATTGGGGGCTTGCTGTCATTGCCAGTAGCGCTGGTCGCCGCTCTCCTGATCAAGCTTGAATCGTCAGGCGGCGTTTTCTACAAACAGTCGCGCGTGGGAAAGAACGGTGTGCTGTTCACCGTACTTAAGTTTCGCTCGATGCGCTCAGACGCCGAGCAGGCGGGACCTGTTTGGGCCAGCCAGGACGACGACCGCACTACGCGCGTCGGACGCTTTATTCGCAAAACTCGCATCGATGAGATTCCTCAATTCTGGAACATCATTCGCGGCGAGATGGATTTTGTGGGACCGCGACCTGAGCGTCCCCATTTTGTTTCGCAGTTAGCAGAAGAAATTCCTTACTACGAACAGCGTCACCTGATCGCGCCGGGGCTGACTGGTTGGGCGCAAATTAAATATCCCTACGGAGCTTCGATTGAAGATGCGCGGCAGAAGCTTCAATACGATCTTTACTACATCAAGAACCAGAGTTTGTTGCTCGACGCGACGATTCTGTTTGAGACGATAAAGATCATTCTCTTTGGCCGCGGCCGTTAGCGCTGGGAGCAAGAATTGCTCGCGGCTGGGAGCGCGGACATCCTGTCCGCTCTTAGATAGGTTTGGAGGTTTTCAAAATGCAGTCACTCAACAAATTCTTAATGGCCTCGTCGTTGGCCCTAATGGTTTCTGGCGCAGTTGATTCTCGCGCCCAGATGCCGTCGCAGTCGCCTGCTTCTGCACAGCCGGTTCCCGCCGTTGACGTCACCAAAACGCGTCAGCGCGTGGTGACGAAGCCGTCGGCACAGGAGCCTGCCGCGACGACGAAGACTTTGGCAGATGCCTCCGACGTGCTGGTGATGACTGACGACGAGACAGCGAAACCTGCAAACACGAAAAAGGGTGACGCAGCGGCGCCAGTGAAATCATCTGGCTTCAGCAATGAGCCGATAGCGATCGACGACCCGCAAACGAAGCCGGCGCTCGAGACGAAGTCTGCTGTTCCCGATGCGGCGCAGGACAATCGTCATGAGCAGGCTTCTGAGGAGGCGGCCATCGTTCCTTACTACAACAACTTCTTCAACACCTACCGGCTCGGGCCGGAAGATATCATCTCGGTTAACGTCTTCGGACAGGATCGCTATTCGCGATCCGCCATCACTGTTCCACCCAGCGGCCGCATCTCGCTCGCGTTAATTCCCGGCGGGATTTTCGTTAATGGCAAGACGGTGGAGGAAGTGGCCGAGGCGATTACCAAGCGCTACGACGAGTACATCATCGATCCGCAAGTTTCAGTTTCACTCGATAAAGCGTCGTCATATCGCTACAGCGTGGTGGGCGACGTGGCCCAGCCGGGCATTCGTTTGATGAACCGCCGGCTCACAGTCACCGAAGCCCTCAGCGAAGCAGGCGGTGTGTTATCAACCGGAAATCGCAGCAAGGTCGTTGTGTTGCGCAGACAGGCCAATGGCAATCTGGAACCAATTGCGGTCAACGTCAGCGCGATCTATAAAGGCAAGGCGCCTGACACCACGTATCTCGTTCCCGGCGATCAGATACTCGTGCCGGGCAACAAGCTAAAGAGCCTCCAGAAGATCATGACCTTCTTCCCGGTGCTAAACTTCGCGCGCATCTTCACCGGCGGGATTTTCTAAGAAGTCGGCAGACGGCAGGTTCAGACGGCAGACGGCAGGAGCAGACGGCAGGAAGATGATGTCACGCAGCAGATCGGGATCGCGAGACAAGAGCCGCGGGTTAGTCCTGCCGAATGCCGTCTGCCGACTGCTCCTTCTCCTGCTCATTGCACACTGCGCACTGCCCACTGCGTCTGCCTCCACCTGGCAGCGTCAGCAGACTTCTTCGCTGGCCTGGCTCCACGCCGTCTTCTTCGTCGATCGCGATCATGGTTGGGCAGTTGGCAGTCGCGGCACTTTGCTGGCGACCACAGATGGCGGCAAAAACTGGAAGGCTCAGGTTCGTCCTACTAACGACGTCATCCGCGATATCCACTTCGACGACCAGCTCAACGGCCTGATCGTTTGCGAGCGAAACATCTACGAGCTCAAATCAAATGACGAAATGCGCTCTTATCTGATGAAGACGACTGACGGCGGCGAAACCTGGAAACGAGTAGCGCTGCGCGCCGCGGATTCGTTAATCACGCGCGCTGTTTTTGGCGGCGATGGTCGTGGCTGGGCGTTTGGCGAAGGCGGATCAATCTTTACTACCCACGACTCGGGCGACACCTGGATCAGGGCCCAGGTGCCCACTCGATATTTGCTGCTCGGCGGCACATTCATCGACGCGAGTAACGGTTGGCTAGTGGGCGCCGGCTCAACGATTCTGCAAACTTCCGACGGCGGCGAAACCTGGAACCAGGGCAGACTTCAACAAGCGGCCAAAGTGCGATTCAACTCCGCGTCATTCGTGAACGCCCGGCAGGGTTGGGCAGTTGGCGGCAGCGGGGCCATCTATCGCACAGTCAACGGTGGCATCTCCTGGCAAGCGCAAAGCTCGGGCATTGCTTCTGACCTGTTTGACGTGAAATTCGTTGATGCGTCTGAAGGATGGGCCGTCGGGGCTGACGGCGTTGTCCTGCACACCACGAATGGCGGGCTGCGTTGGATCGTGGAGCGCAGCGGCACAACTCACGCGCTGGAACGCATCTTCTTCACCGACCGCACGCACGGTTGGGCCGTTGGTTTCGGCGGGACGATCATCGCATATGGCGCGGGGTCGAATCGCGCAGATATTCCGCGGCTGCGGCGGTAGGCTTTTCTTCCTCGGTTGTCTTTCCTTCCTTGCTTGTCTTCCCTGATCTTTGTTCACTCGCAAACTCTCAGGCTAACGAACATGCGCCTTCAGGCGGCTAGCCCGGAGGGCCAGTAGGCCAGCCGTTTTACGGCTGGTTAAGTGAGCCCAACATGATTCTTATAGGCCGCTTCAGCGGCCTTTTGAATCCTCATCGACAGACCATTCCAATCGTTTTGCAACGGTTCCGCGAGCATGGTGCTCCTTCTGGTTTTTCACATATTCGATTACCCACTTCAGATCTCTTGTTCCGAAACTGACAACGCCATAACCTTCCTGCCAGTCGAGCAACTTTCGATTGGCAATTTCGTGATTGATGTGAAACGAGCTGCCGCCCTTTAGCTTTCCTATCCATTCGCTAATCAAGAGGTTGGGCGGAATAGAGGCCACTAGATGCACATGGTTTTCCGTGCCATCCACCGCGTGAAACGAAACGTGCCTGGTCTTTCGAACCTCATGCTCCAGGTAATGGTGGAGGCGCTGCTCGATTGAGCTGGTAAGTACCGGATTATTGTTTTTGGTATGCCAGGTCATATGAAGATTGATCTCACTGTACACATTCTTAGGCATGAGGCTCCTTTCGAAAGGCCGCTGAAGCGGCCTGAAGGGAAAAGGGGAGAGCGTTCGTAACCAGCCGTAAAACGGCTGGCCTAGTGGCCCTGCGGGCTAGCCGCCTGAAGGCGGCAGTAGCAGATACCACGTTGGTTGTTGAGTCCAGCGGTGAGCGGATCGACCCTGATCCAAGTTTATACAAGGAGTCTGATATCTGAGTTTCATTTCGCGGGCGAACGTGTTGGGTGGTTGGCTGCCGGGCTAAAGGCCGCTGAAGCGGCCTAGAGGAATCTAGAGGCTGGCGTTAACCAGCCGCAAAACGGCTGGCCTAGTGGCGCTGCGGGCTAGCCGCCTGAAGGCGGCAGTTCTGAGGGCGGTGGCGCTTGATCATCGGCGTCCTGTTCGTCAGATGAATCGCCCTGCTTCCGCTCGGGCCTGAGGTGGGGAAACAAGATCACGTCGCGGATGGATTGGCGGTTGGCGAGCAGCATTACAAAGCGATCGATGCCAATGCCGATGCCGGCGGCGGGTGGCATGCCGTAGGACAGTGCGCGGATGTAGTCTTCGTCCATGACCATCGCTTCGTCGTCGCCACGTTCGCGTTCCGACATCTGATCGTTGAAACGTTCGAACTGTTCGCGCGGGTCATTTAACTCAGAAAAGCCGTTGGCGCATTCCATGCCGGCGATGAAGAGCTCGAAGCGCTCGGCGATAGATGAATCGCTGGGAGATGCCTTCGACAGCGGCGAGATTCGCTTAGGAAAGTCTGTGATCAGAGTTGGTTGTACGAGGCGATGTTCGACATGCTCCTCAAACAATTCCAATAAGTTTTCGTCTGTGATGTCTACAGACGGAGCGAATTGGTCGACACTCTCACGCATAGTCAGCCGTTCAAACGGCTTCGCAAAATCGACATCCAAATCGCCAAACTTTGCATGTGTGTGACCTAACGCTTTGAACACAGTCGCGCGCAGCATCTGCTCGCAAAAATCCATCATCTGGTTCACGTCTGCATACGCCCAGTAAAACTCGAGCATCGTGAATTCCGGATTGTGCCTGGTGGAAATACCTTCGTTGCGGAAATTGCGGTTGAGCTCATAAACCTTTTCAAAACCGCCGACCAGCAGACGCTTCAGGTACAACTCCGGCGCGATGCGCGCGTAAAGCGGAATGCCGAGAGCGTTGTGGTAAGTCTCGAAAGGCCGGGCCGCCGCACCGGTCGCCAGCGGCGTCAGCATCGGCGTCTCAACTTCAATGTAGCCGTGATCGTCCAGAACGCGGCGCAGCTCGCGAATCACCGCAGAACGCAGTTCAAACACCGCACGTGGTGTGAGTTCATTTTCTTCGCGATCGAGTTTCAAACTTCCGGCAATCAGATCAACATAGCGTTGGCGCTGTTTGATTTCGGGATCGCTGACTCCGTGCATTTTGTCGGGCAGCGGCAACAAAGCTTTGGCGAGAAACTGTAATGTCTGCACATGGACTGAAAGTTCACCAGTCTTCGTGATGAACAGATAACCTTCGACGCCAATGAAGTCGCCGTGATCGAATAGCTCCAGCAGTTTCCAACCCGCGCCTTCCTCTTCCATCACTCCGCCGGTGGCGTTGTTGATTGCTCTCGCGTCGGCCTTGCGCACATAAATCTGTAAGCGCGTGACGCCATCAGATAAATGAACGAACGCAGCTTTGCCCATGACCCGCGGCGGCGTAGCGATGCGTCCCGCAATACGAACCGATTTATCGCTGAGTTGTTGATTGGCGAGTTCGATCGCTTCCGCCGCCGGGCGTTGGCCTTCCGGCGCTTTCGGTTCAAACGCCCGAAACTTCCCAACCACCGCGGTGATCGTGTCTTCTTTTCCCTGCTCGACTATCTGGCTGCGCTCGAACTTGTTGGGGTAGGCGTTGCCGACGAGCGCGCGCAAGGCGTCAAGATGCTCCTGTCGCGCGCGCGTTTGATCGTTTTCTTCGATGAAGGGAATCGTCAAAATTTTGGCTCCTGATGTGAAGCGCTGATTATAGAGAGCGAGGTAGAACAGAGCAAACAGGTGATAGCAATGATCTCGGCGCTTTAGACCGCCGAGGTTCGTCATGCTAGATTGTTATTCATCCATGAAGGAAAAGATTCTGAGCCTGGAAAAATTGCTCGGAGTGCGTAAAGGTCTGCGCACTGCGGGGAAACGCCTGGTTTTTACGAATGGAGTTTTTGACTTGCTCCACGTCGGCCACGTGCGTTATCTGGCCGAGGCGCGATCGCTTGGTGATGCGCTGATAGTCGCCATTAACAGCGATAGGACGGTGCGCGAACTGAAAGGCCCGGAACGGCCGGTAACAAACGAAAGCGAGCGGGCCGAAATTCTTGCGGCCCTGCGCAGCGTTTCCTATGTCACCATTTTTGACGATATCTCGCCACGTTCGTTGATTGCGCAAGTCTTGCCTGATGTGCTGGTGAAAGGTGGCGATTGGGGACTTGATGAAATTCATGGACGCGAAGAAGTGGAGGCAGCGGGCGGAACGGTTGCCGCGTTGCCGTTTGTTGCCGGGGCGTCGACGACCGGGATGATCGAGAAGATGAAACGAAAGTTATGAGTGATGAGTGTTTCGTGAGAGTTCGTGTAATTTCGTGGATCGTGTGCTTAGAGTCCGGTTCAATACGATCCACGAAATCACACGAAACTACGCGAAAGAGAAGCGGCGGTTTTGTGCAAAGCGGTGACAACTAATGGGCGGTACGATTCAGACAGGTAGCGGTCTCCAAATCGCGTTGGGGCGCATCACAAAATCGCCGGAATTTAAACGCACGGTCGCCGAGATCAATCGCGGCGCGCGCGTCGTATCGCTTAGTAGTCTAGTCGCCAGCTCCGCGCGCGCCCTGGCTCTCGTTGCCTTACAACGCGAGACCAAAAAGACCTTCGCGGTGGTGACGCCAGCGAACCGCGACCTTGAACCTTGGGAGAGCGACCTGCGTTTTTGGTACTGTGCGTTGGCCGGAAAGCAGCGCTGCGAAAACGACGTGTTGATTCTCCCGGCTTCGGAGAGTGATCCTTACGCTGGCTCTTCGCCGCATCCCGACACACTCGAGAGACGCGCGCTCACCTTGTGGCGCATGGCGCGCCATCCGCACGATTTTGTTTTGCTCACGGGGCGCGCGCTGGCGCGTCGCACAGTTTCACCCCAGGAAATCCTCCAGGCCGGATCAGTGGTGGCGCGAAACGAAACTCATTCGCCGGAGGATTTAGTCGAACAACTGATCGCTTCGGGTTACATCCGCGAAGATCCGGTCGGAGCGGTTGGCGAGTTTTCCATGCGCGGTGGCATCGTCGACGTCTGGTCGCCGGGTCAGGAAAGTCCCGCTCGCATTGAATTCTTCGGTGATGAAATAGATTCCATTCGCGCCTTTGATCCCGAAACGCAACTCTCCACCAGCCAATTGAAGTCGATTGAGATTGTTCCGATGCGCGAGCTGACGGTGCAGAGTGATGATTTCCGGCTCTGGGCGATGGCGGCGCGGGAACGCTGGAGCGATGAACGCCTTGCCCGAGCGCTGCGCGATCGCACTGAGTTTGCCGAAGAAGGCGAAGGCTTTGCCGGATGGGAATGGCTGATGCCGATTGTGCGCGAGCGGAGTGCAACAGTCTTTGATTACTTGAAGGACGCAGTGCTGGTCGTAGACGAACCGTCCGTGCTGGACTCCTATTTGGGTGAGGTCTATCAGACGCTGGCAGATCGTTTTGAGGAAACTGACGAAGCGGACGACATAGCCGTGCGTCCGGAAGAGCTTTACCTCACGGTGGAAGAGTTGCGGGCCAAGCTGAATGAGCGGCAAAGGATCGAGTTGCGCCTGCTGGGCCGCGCCGCTGCTGAACTAGACCAGGACGTCGCGTTGGAT
This sequence comes from Pyrinomonadaceae bacterium, assembly GCA_031392315.1. GTDB lineage: Bacteria > Acidobacteriota > Blastocatellia > Pyrinomonadales > Pyrinomonadaceae > PSRF01. The sequence continues at coordinate 7,315 of JANMVC010000303.1, forward strand.
GCGGAGGCGCCAAAGGTTCAACTGGGACGGAAACGAAGCGTGCGTCAGCAGTTATTTCTGTTTCCGGTCGCAGAGCAGGCGCCGGAGGTCGAATGGAAAACGCAGTCGGCGCGGAAGTACCACGGGCGCATCGCCGATCTGGCCGCGGATTTGGTGGCAGCCCGCGAATCCGGGACGACCGCGCTTTTCGTGATGCCGAGTCTTGGTGTTGCTGAACGGGTAGCGGAAATTTTAGCGGAGTATGACATCGCTGCCGCGCTTAGACTGATAGAAGACACCGGCGAAGCTTCCGCGCTGAACCTCGCGCAAACAGTCGTGACGGTCGGCCGTCTCAGCGGCGGGTTTGAAATGCCGGCGGCGGGGCTCTCCATCCATCTCGAGTCTGATCTATTTGACGAGGCGGGAGCGCAGTCGCTCGAACGGCGGGCGCCAGCAACAGACGGCAGACGGCAGACGCCAGACGGCAGGAAGAAAAGATCCAAGACAGCCGCGTTTCTTTCTGACTTTCGCGACCTGCGGATTGATGACTACGTAGTTCACATCGATCACGGCATCGGCCGCTTTGGCGGATTGCAAACGCTCAACCTTGGCGATCGCAGCGGCGAGTTTATGCTGCTCTTCTACCTCGAAGACGCGAAGCTCTATGTGCCGGTTGAGCGCTTGGATCTGGTGCAAAGGTTTTCCAGCGCCGAGGGCCATCAGCCAACGCTCGATCGACTCGGCGGAATAGGCTGGCAGAAAACCAAGGCGCGCGCGAAACGAGCGATGCGCGATATGGCTGACGAGCTCTTGCGTCTGTATGCCGAACGCAAACTCGTGTGCGGTTATGCCTTTGCCGCTGACACTCCCTGGCAGCAGGAGTTTGAAGATGGATTTGAGTATGTGCTTACCGCCGATCAGGAAACTGCGATTGAGGACGTAAAGCAGGACATGGAACAACCAACGCCGATGGATCGACTTTTGTGCGGCGATGTGGGATACGGCAAGACGGAAGTAGCGATGCGTGCGGCTTTCAAGGCGGTGATGGAAGGGAAGCAAGCAGCCGTGTTGACGCCGACGACGGTGTTGGCTTACCAGCACTACGACACTTTCCGCGCACGCTTCGCGCCGTTTCCCGTCAAGATTGAATTGCTCTCGCGCTTCCGCTCGCCAAAGGAGCAAAAGGAGATTTCCAAACGCGTCGAGGCGGGCGAGGTCGATGTAGTTATCGGTACGCACCGGCTCTTGTCGAAGGATGTGAAATTTAAGGAACTGGGGATCGTGGTGGTTGATGAGGAGCAACGGTTCGGTGTGGCCCACAAAGAGCGTCTGAAACAGTTGAAGAAACGGGTGGATGTGCTGACCCTATCGGCGACACCGATTCCGCGAACGCTCAACATGTCGCTCAGCGGTCTGCGTGATATGTCATTGATTGAAACACCACCGCGCGATCGTCTCGCTATTCAAACGCAGGTGGTTCAGTTTTCAGAAAACGTGATTAAGTCGGCGATCGAGTTGGAACTGGGCCGCGGCGGGCAGGTGTTTCTGATTCACAATCGCGTGGAAACAATCGAAACGATTGCGGCGCTGGTTAAGCGTTTGGTGCCCCAGGCGCGGCTCGCAGTAGGCCACGGCCAGATGAATGAGAAGGAGATGGAGCGGGTGATGCTCGATTTCATTGAGCATAAATACGATGTGCTGGTGGCCACCACCATCATCGAGAATGGTATAGACATCCCCCGCGCCAACACCATCATCATAAACCGCGCCGATCAATACGGTCTTTCCCAGCTTTATCAATTGCGCGGACGTGTGGGTCGTTCAAATCGCCGCGCCTATGCTTATCTCTTGATTCCCGGCGAAGGCGAGCTTTCGCCGATTGCCAAGCGACGACTGGCGGCGATTCGAGAGTTTTCAGATTTGGGCGCCGGCTTCCGCATTGCGGCTCTCGACCTCGAACTGCGCGGCGCCGGAAACCTTCTCGGCGGGCAACAGTCCGGCCACATGGATACACTCGGCTTTGATCTTTACACGCAGATGCTGGAACGCACGGTGGCGGAACTGCGCGGCGAAGCGGTCGAAGACGAAACCAGCGTTTCGATCAATCTCGGCGTTGACGTGGCCATTCCGGATGAATACATCAGCGACATGGGCCAAAGGTTGCGGACCTATAAACGTGTTTCGTCGTCTCGGGACGAGGCCACTCTTGATAGTATTCGGAAAGAGACTCAGGACCGATATGGTCGGCTGCCGGAGTCAGTCGAACAACTTTTTGGATATGCGCGCCTGCGACGGTTAGCCGAGGAAGTTGGCGTGCTTTCGATAGACAAGACAGCCGATGGCGTGGCGTTGAAGTTTAGTGAAAAAGCACGGATTTCGCCGGAAAAGCTGGGCGCTTTCGTGAGCGAGCGGGAAGGCAGGACGTTTACCCCGACCGGCGTTTTGCGACTGAACTTAAACGAAGCGGAGCAGGACGAGGTGCTGGATACAGTGCGTGGCGCGTTGCTCGAACTCCGGTTAGACGGCTAGAATCAGCCCACTCAAGTGCTGGGGACAGATTGCGGACAACTTTTTTAGGAGCATTATGAAAGTGAAATTTAATTCGCTCGCTGCCGCGAGTCTTTTTGTTTTAGCGATATTGATCTCTTCGGTCACGCCCGTATTCGCCCAGGAGGGTGAACTGCAAGTGGTTGACGAAGTGATTGCGCAGATAAACGACGACGTGCTGACGCTCTCGCGGTTGAAGCGCGAAGCCAAGGAACGCGTTGAGTCTCTGACGCACAGCGGCGTGCCGGCACAGCAGGCCCAGGACGAGGTTAACAAGAAGCAGGCCGCCTTGATCGCGACACTGATCAATGAAACGCTGCTTATGCAACGAGGGAAAGAATTGGAGCTCGCCAACGAAGTGGAGGCCGAAGTCAATCGTCGCATGCTTGAAGTTGCAAAAGAGCAGGGCATCGACACGATTGAAAAGTTGGATGCCGCGATGCGCGCGAGCGGGGTTGACCCCGTGGCCACGCGCCAGACGTTGCGCACGGAGATCATGAAGCAGGCTGTAGTGCAGCAGGAAGTGGATCGCAAGATATTTTTTGGCCTGACCATGGACGAACTTAAGACGTACTTTGCGGCAAATCAGGACAAGTTTCGCAAGCCCGAGAACGTGACGCTTTCCGAGATATTCCTAAGTTCGGCCGGCAAGAACGAAGCCGAAGTGAAAGCGCGAGCCAACGCCCTGGTGGCGCAGTTGCGCGCCGGTGAAGATTTTGGCGCCCTCGCAACGACGAATTCCGAACGCGAAGTAAATGGCGTTCGCATTGCGCAACAGAATAAGGGCAAGGTGGGGACGTTTGAAGTTCCCAACCTGCGCGAAGATATTTCTAACGCAGTTAAGAATGTGAAAGTTGGTGGTGTGAGCGAACCGCTGCGCAGTAACGATGGCTACCAAATACTGCGCGTCGACGAACGCACCGTGGCTAGCTCAACTTCGACCTTCAATGAGAACCGCGTGCGCGAGGCTATCACGATGGAGCGTACCGAGAAGGCGCGCGAAGAGTATCTCCAGGGCCTGCGTAATGACGCCTACATCAAAGTGTCGGATAACTATAAGGCGGCGGTACTGCCGCTCCTGAAGATCAAAGAGGAAGTGATCGCGGAGAGCGGCCTCAACGATCCGAAACCGGAAGAGAAGAAGAAAAAGGGAAGGTTTCTCGGAATTTTTCCGAAGCCTTAATTGAACTGAACCGGGCAGAAGCCCGCGCGTAAGCAAGGGCTCAATGACTGTTGTTAGAGAAAGCCCT
>JANMVC010000374.1:0-8865 GCA_031392315.1 Pyrinomonadaceae bacterium
CGCGCAGCAGATCGAGTTATGCACCAGCGCTTATGCGGAAGCGACTTTGGGCGCGCGGGGGATGCACGGCGATGGAGCACTGCGGGTGGGCCAGGAACTCAGGCGGCTGCGGGAGGGCGCGGCGCTGGCAACACAGTATGGATTGCTGGTGGCCGCCGGCCACGGGCTTACCTACAGAAACGTGGGAGCGGTGGCTGCGTTTTCAGACATTAGCGAATTCAATATCGGCCACAACATCATTGCCTATTCAATTTTCGTGGGACTTGAGCGCGCGGTGCGTGAGATGCGCGAGGCGATTCGCGCGGGCGCTTAATCTTGTCAGAACCGCCTGCGGTAGCGGGCGGGCCCGCTTCGCTAAGGGCAAAAGTAAAAAGGCAAAAAGGAGGCGGAAAGAATTCCGATCATCCGTTTTGCCTTTTGCCTTTTTACTTTTGCCTTAACGCGAGGCGCCGCCGGCGAGTTGCAGCCGCACCAGCGAACGCTCGAGCTTAACGCGAGCTTCTTCCAAATCCTGTTCGCTTCCGCTCCACGCGTTCAACTGCTTTTCCGTGTGCTCGCGGGCCAGACGCGCCCGCGCCGGGTCAATCTCTTCAGGCCGTTCGGCAATCTCAGCCAATACCGAAACCACATCGTCTTTAATTTCGATGAAGCCGCCGGAGACGTGTAGCTGAAGGGTCTTGCCACCAACCGTGTACGACAAAACGCCGGTTTGCAACTGCGAGATTAAGGGTGTGTGACCCGACAGAATGCCGAGCTCGCCGCCCAGTCCGGGCAGGGTTACTGCGTCAACGGATTCAGAAAGCACGCGGCGTTCAGGTGTGACTACTTCGAGTTTGAGTTGCGCCATAACACAAGTAGTTCAGAGTTCAAGCTTTAGGTTGCTCTTAGCGGCGAAGGACGCAAGCTAGAGCTTGAACTCTGAACTTCTTCATCCTTTATTGAGCGATTGTCTTGCCTTTCGCAACGGCATCTTCAATCGTGCCGACCATGTAGAAGGCTTGTTCCGGCAGATCGTCATGCAGCCCGGCAATGATCTCTTTGAACCCTTTAATCGTATCTTCGAGTTTCACGTATTTGCCTTCGAGGCCGGTAAACTGCGCCGCCACGAAGAAGGGCTGCGAGAAGAAGCGCTGAATCTTGCGCGCGCGCGAAACGATCAGCTTATCTTCATCAGACAATTCGTCGAGACCAAGAATCGCGATGATATCCTGCAAATCCTTGTAGCGCTGCAACACGCGTTTCACATCCTGCGCGGTGTTGTAGTGGTCCTCGCCGATGATGCGCGGATCGAGAATGCGCGACGAAGATGTTAACGGATCCACCGCCGGGTAAATTCCCAACTCCACAATCTGGCGCGAAAGCGCCGTCACCGCGTCGAGATGCGCGAAGGTAGTTGCCGGCGCCGGATCGGTGTAGTCGTCCGCGGGAACGTAAACCGCCTGGATCGAAGTGATCGATCCGGTCTTGGTTGACGTAATGCGCTCCTGCATCTCGCCCATTTCCGAAGCGAGGTTAGGCTGATAACCCACGGCGGAAGGCATGCGTCCCAGCAGCGCGGATACTTCTGAACCGGCTTGGGTGAACCGGAAGATGTTGTCGATGAACAGGAGAACGTCGAGACCCTTGTCGCGGAAGTATTCGGCGACAGTCAGACCGGAAAGCGCGACTCGCAGACGAGCTCCGGGAGGCTCAGTCATCTGGCCGTAGATCAGCGCCACCTTCGATTGGCCAATCGCCTCCATGTCTACCTTGGTCATGTCGAATTCGCCGGTATCGTGGAAATGCTTATTAAACTTTTCGCCAAACTGGATAACCTGCGACTCAACCATTTCCCGCAGCAGATCGTTTCCTTCACGGGTACGCTCGCCCACGCCCGCAAACACCGAAAAGCCGGACCGGGCCTTCGCGATGTTGTTAATCAGTTCCATCACGATGACGGTCTTGCCCACGCCGGCGCCGCCAAACAATCCGATCTTGCCGCCGCGTACGAAGGGCTGAATCAAGTCAATGACCTTGATGCCGGTTTCGAACATCTGCAATTCGGTTGACTGTTCGTCGAAGGTTGGGGCGTGGCGATGGATGGGATATCGCTCGGTGTGTTTGACGTCGCCGAGATTGTCTACCGGCTGGCCGATCACGTTTAGCACGCGGCCGAGAGTGCCTTCGCCGACCGGCATCGTGATGGGGCCGCCGGTGTCGATGGCCTTCATGCCGCGGACCATGCCATCAGTGGGCAACATCGAAACGGCGCGCACGCGCCCTTCGCCAAGATGCTGTTGCACTTCAGCAATCAAGTCGATGGGCGTTTGCACATCGAAGCCTTCGGAGACAATCCGCAGAGCCTGATAGATCGGCGGTAGGTTTTCGGCAGCAAACTCAACGTCAACTACCGGCCCGATAATTTGCACTACGCGGCCCGCTTTTTCACCGCTTGTGGACGCATTTCCGTTGGACGTAGCCATACTTTATCTCGACTCCTCTTTCGGCCAATGAAGGCGAATCAAATGTGGAAGGATTGAAAGCCAGTCAAGATAACACAGCGGCGAAAGTTGGGCAAAACGAGGCGATCTGCCGGTGCTGGGTGCAGTTTGCCGTGGCCCGCGCATCTTGCGCGTGGTTCACGGGCGTGACGCCCGTGCCACTTTTGAATCTTAACCATAGCGGATCTGTCCGACTCGTAGGCGCTTCTTGACGCCACGAGTGAAATATCCGACTGGCGGGTACAACATTTCTGGTATGATAGGCATCTTGAGCGAGGGCAAAACGACAAGGATTGCGGTTCAAGAATTGGAGAGTTGGAGAACGATCAACCTCACCACTGTCTCAGTAAGTAAATCTCATCTTCGCGCCCATTGATTTCAACGAGCCCAGCGACATCACTGAAGTCCTGTTGTAACCGAGCACTAACTATAAGGAGAGGCCAATGAAAAGGCAGGAAAAGAAAACGGGGAGGGACACGTCCATGCGAACCCGACGCTTCCGTGTGATTGGCGTAGTCGCCATCGTGATTGTATTCGCGGTTGCCGCAACGGCAATTTCGATGCAGGCCAGCAAGGGTGAAACGCCCAGCGTCCCCCAGGCCAATTCGCAAAGCAATTCGAGCCGTAATGCGTTGCCGCTGCGCACGGCCCAGGATGGTCACTCGCTTACCCAGTCCCAAATCAGGCCGCTCACTCAGCAAGAGGCTGAGCAGATGGCTGCGGGACTGAAAGAGCTCGTGAACCAATCAACTGAGGGCCTCACGCAGGTGCACCATGCCGACGGATCAGTCTCAATGGATTTGAAGGGACGCTTTCAGAGCGTAGCGCTGGCGAAAAGATCTGATGATGGCAATGTGGCGCAGTCTTGCGTGGACAATCCCCAGGCCGCGGCAGCTTTTCTCGGTATCGATCGCGAATTGATTGATGGCGTCAAGACCAACTCTCCTTCCCGGAAAGTTAACCAGATCGAATCTGGAACATCATCGGGAGGACGGGAGTAATGAGCACCACCCAGGCGATCCTCCGCAAACTTTCGCCGGCGCTGTTCACGCTGGCTGCAATCTTTATTCTTTCGCCCGCGACGTTTGGCGCGGCGACTATCGTTATTCTCAACGGCGACGCCGCGGGCGTGGGCTTCAACGATCCAACCGCTGTTGCTCCGGTCGGTGGCAATCCAGGCACCACGCTGGGCCAACAACGACTCAACGCTTTTCAGCAAGCTGCGAATATCTGGGGCGCAACTCTCGTCAGCACCTCCACGATCACAGTGCGTGGGACCTGGGAACCCTTAAGCTGTACAGCCAACTCCGCGGTTCTCGGTTCCGCGGGCTCGGCAAACATCTTCCGCAATTTTGCATTGGCTACATTTCCGGACACCTGGTTTGGCGGCGCGCTGGCCAACGCGCTAACCGGCAGCGATCTCAGCGCCAATCATGAAATCAACGCCCGCTTCAATATCAACCTCGGCAGCACCGGTTGTTTGGAGGGTTCGCCTTTTTACCTTGGCCTTGACGCCAACCATGGCGCAGGAGTTGATTTGGTCAGCGTACTCCTGCACGAGTTTGGTCACGGCCTCGGCTTTCAGACGTTTACCAATGCGAGCACGGGCGTGCAGAACACCGGCTTCGCATCAATCTACGACCGGTTTCTCCTCGACAACACGACCGGGAAAGTCTGGATCAATATGACTGACGCCGAGCGGCAAGCATCGGCGATTAACACAGGTAATTTAGTGTGGACAGGCGCGAACGTAACTAACTACGTGCGGGGTATGTTGGCCACACCGCGCCTCAGAATTAATTCACCGCCCGCCATTGCCGGGAATTTTCAGGTCGGCACAGCTAGTTTTGGCCCTCCAGTTTCCTTCCCCGGCAACACTGCAAATATGGTGACGTCTGTGCCCGCAGACGGATGCACGGCGATAACCAATGGCGCCGCCATGTCCGGAAGGACCGCGCTCATCGATCGAGGCAATTGCAACTTCACGGTCAAGTCGAAGAATGCTCAGGACGCTGGAGCTGTTGCGGTAGTGATTGCGGATAATGTGGCTGGTCCAGTCGCGGGGATGTCTGGCACGGACGCGACCATCACCATTCCTTCGGTGCGAATCACACTTGCCGATGGCAACACAATCAAGGCCCAGCTTGGCTCCGGCGTCAATGCGACTATCATGCTCGATCGTTCGGTGCCGGGAGGCGCTGATACAAACGGGCGGGCGCTGCTCTACACCCCTAATCCATTCGAAAGCGGCTCGTCAGTTTCACACTTTGACACGAGCGCTTATCCAAACCAGTTGATGGAGCCAAATATTTCCGGCGACCTCAGGCATTATGTGACGCCGCCCTACGACCTAACCACGCCGCTCTTCCGCGACATAGGTTGGATAACAATTAACGCGATCGACCAGGCCGAGTTCTTCGTGCATCAGCACTACGTAGATTTCTTTAATCGCGAACCTGATGCGGGCGGACTGGCGTTTTGGACAAATCAGATTACTTCGTGCGGCGCTAACGCAGCGTGCATCGACTTGAAACGCACCAATGTGTCGGCGGCTTTCTACGTTTCCATCGAGTTTCAGGAAACTGGCTATCTCGTCTATCGGATGTATAAAGCCGGCTACGGCAATCTGGACAACGGCGCGGCGCCGGTCCCGGTCAGGTTCGCAGAACTGCTACCCGACACGCAACAGATTGGCAATGGCGTGATCGTTGGTGTGGGTAACTGGCAAGCGAAGTTGGACAGCAACAAGGTGGTCTTCGCGCAGGACTTCGTCGCGCGCGCGGCCTTCATCACGAAGCATCCAACCAGCCTGACGCCGGCGCAGTTTGTCGACGCGCTCTTCTTAAATGGCGGCGTTACGCCAACGGCCCAGGCACGCAACGACGCTATCAGCGAATTCAGTGGCGCTGTCAACAGTGCCGACGCGGCGGCCCGCGCACGCGCGTTGCGGCGGGTGGCTGAAAACGCCACGCTGTCGAGCCAGGAGTTCAACAAGGCGTTTGTGTTGATGCAATACTTCGGTTACTTGCGGCGCAACCCATACGATCCGCCCGAGTCGACGCTAGACTACGGCGGTTACAATTTCTGGCTGGGCAAGCTCAACCAGTTCAACGGAAACTTCGTAAACGCTGAGATGGTCCGGGCCTTCATCGTCTCAGGTGAGTATCGGCAACGCTTCGGACCCTGATCAAGTGAGCGCTGTCTGATTCAAAGTGGCACGGGCGTCCCGCCCGTGAATCGCGCGCAAGATGCGCGTGCCACCTCCAATGGTGCCGAGCGCTGAACAATTCGTAGCCCTATTAACCAAGGAGACTGCCTCGTGAAACGCCTGGCTCTCATCATCATTGTGCTGTCCTTGTTCTCGCTAGCCATGTTCGCAGTGTCTGCCTCATCCGACACGTCGAACACAAGCAGCGCCGGCGAAGTTTCCAGCGACCTCGCACATCGGGAAGCAGGCCAGACAACACAAGTCTTCGAGGAAGTGGTAACTCAGAATCCGACCGTCGACGCAAACGCGATCGATCCGGATCTTCCGGATGATGTGAAGGGTCTCGACAAGGCGAACTACCTGCGCCAGCGCGAAGACTACAACGCGCTCCGCCGGGGACTTGAACGCGGCCGCCCGTTTGATCCGCGCGCTCGCGGCCGGGCGATCCGGCAGATGGAAGTGCAGGAAGCGCTCAACTCCGAAAAGGCGAGGCTGCTGCGGTCAAGCGGAGTAACTGGCTACTTCGGATTAGCGCTTGACGACGTACCCATCTGGACTGCCATAGGTCCGACGCCACTTCCCACCACATCCGGCAACAACTCCGGACGAGTTACGGCCGTCGTCGTTGATCCTACCAACTCAAATAAAGTCTATCTCGGCACAGCGCAGGGTGGTGTCTGGCGATCGTTGAATGGTGGCTCGACCTGGGAAAGCATTTTCGATAACGCCCAAACACAAGCCGTCGGTTCGTTGGCCCTGGCGCCGTCGAATCCTTCGATCCTCTACGTCGGCACCGGCGAATCAAATCGCAGCGGCGATTCCTTCTTCGGCGTCGGGCTCTATCGGATTGATAACGTCGATTCGCTGAGCTACAGCCTGGTGGGCCCCATCAATCCGGCATTTTCATATAGCAACGGCAGCGGCACAGTGAATACGACGACTTTCGCGGGCCGTTCGATCAGCCAGATAGTCGTCCACCCGAGCGAGCCGGGCACAATTTTCATAGCCACTTCAACCGGCGTCGGCGGCAGCGGTGCCAATTCTTTTAACGCCAGTCTGCTGGCGCTGCTCGGTCTCTATCGGTCTACTAACGCCGCCGGTCCCATCGGATCGATTAGTTTTCAGAAGCTGGCAGTTGCTACAGCCCCGGCAGCGAGCGTTGACGTCCCGGCCACCGGCAATCGGCGCATCACTGACGTAGTGATGGAACCGGGAAATCCAAACAACCTGATCGTGGGGGTCTTTGGAAACCTCGGTGCCAATGATGGAGGTATCTTTCGCACAACCAACGCGCTGGCCTCATCGCCGGTGTTCACAAACGTCTTGAATATCAGCACAACCCGCATTCAACTGGGGATACATAAAGACACCGGCACCGGCGTCGTAAAGGTTCTCGCCGCAACTTCGGAAATCCCGACGGTCGCCAGTTGCATGGACAGCCCAGCTCAACAGGGCGTCTTGAGACAGTCCGTGGACGGCGGCGCGACGTGGACAAATCCTTCCGACCCAACCGCCGATGCCACCGCCACCACCGCTGGGATACTCACCGAAGCTGGAGGTTTCTGCGGCGGCCAATGCTTCTACAACGTCGTGGTAGCAATCGATCCACGCGACTCCAACTCGATCTATCTCGGCGGAAACGTTCCCGGCACCTGCTCAGGCCTGATGCTGCGATCATCCAATGGCGTTACCTTTTCCCAGGATGCCACTGGACTGCACGCCGATTCGCACGCGTTGTTTTTCGATTCGATTACCAACCCATCTACCGTTTTCACCGGTAACGATGGCGGCGTTTGGAAACGCACTGCCAACGCGCTAGTCGGTGCGGCCTGGACGAATCTAAACGGCGCGCCGCTCAACACGCTGCAGTTTGAAGGTCTGGCCGTGCATCCGATCGACCGCAACATCACCCTGGGCGGAACGCAGGACAACGGCACCGAGCTACAGCAAACAGTCAGTCAAAGCTGGGTTAACTCAGCCGGCGGCGATGGCGGCTACACGCTCATCGATCAGAGCGCTACTGACAACACTAACGTCACGATGTATCACACGTTCTTCTTTAGCCAGAACACTCAGATCAGGTATCAACGCGTCACGACCCTCGCGGCGGCGGCTGCCAGAAGCTGGACTAACATCGGTTGTACCGCCAGCAACCCGGCAAACGGAATCACTTGCGGTGACGCCACACTCTTCTATGCGCCGATGGCCCTCGGCCCCGGCAGCCCAAACACCGTCTACCTCGGCTCAGATCGTCTCTATCGCTCGACTGATCGGGGCACGAACCACACCGTAGTTAGCCAGGCGCCCATTTCGGGAACGTCGCCCGTCAGTTCGATAGGCATCTCGCGGCAGGACGATAACTACCGCGTCGTGGGCATGCAGAATGGGCAGGTCTGGGCCACGTCCACTGGCTCCGCCACGCTGGTTAACATTACCGCGGGCGCGTTTCCAGCGAATCCCAACGGTAGTTCGACAAATAAGTTTGTCGGCGCCGCCGCAGTTGATCCAAACAACACAAACGTCGCCTACGTTGCCTTTTCTTTCTTTACGCCTTCCGGACAAGGCGTTTGGAAGATTACTAATTTGGGTGCGGCCGCAGGCGCTTCACCCGTAGCGCCCATCTGGACGGCGGCCGGCGCTGGCATTCCCAGCGTGCCCATCAACAGCCTCGCGATTGATCCGGCTAATTCAAACCACATTTACGCGGGCACGGACATCGGTGTCTACAGTTCAACGGACGGTGGGGCGAGTTGGAATCCCTATGGCACCGGCTTGCCGCGTTCCGCGGTTTTTGGTGTAGCGATTCAAAATCCAAATCGCATCCTGCGCGTGGCCACCCACGGACGCGGTATGTGGGAAACTTCGCTGCCCGCCGCCGTGCCGGCGAACACCACTCAGTTCTCTTCCAGCGCCGCGAGTGTCAGCGAGGCACCAATAGCGCCGGCGACAACTACGAAAATCGATATCGCCGTCACGCGCGCGGGTGACGTTTCCGCGCCGGCCGCAATCGACTACGCTACGACTAACGGCAGCGCCAGCGATCGGTCAGATTATCTGGCCGCACTCGGCACCCTGCGCTTCGCCGCGGGCGAGGCGGCCAAAACAATCACGGTCTTTATCGTTGACGATCAGTTCGGCGAAACTCCGGAAACTTTCAACGTAAGCTTAACGAACCCG
>JANMVC010000496.1:0-11454 GCA_031392315.1 Pyrinomonadaceae bacterium
CCCGCGAAAGTCAAACAAACCGCAGCGCCAGGGATTTGTTTCCCCGCTTGCTAAGTCTAAGCGTGAACGGATAGTCTTTAGCGACAAGCCCTCTGCAATTATCATAAGTTCGGCAAGCGCGCGAGCCGGAGTCTGCCGTCAGGTTGTAGACGAAAACTGGCTGCGCGAGGAGGATTCAGTGGCGGACATTCGTCCTTTTCAAGCATTGCGCCCAGGACCCGAAAGGGTGGCGCAAGTTGCCAGCGTGCCTTACGACGTGGTCAACACAGATGAAGCACGCGCGCTGGCGGCGAATAATCCCTTTAGCTTCCTGCACGTCTCGCGACCAGAGATCGATCTGCCCGACGGGACCGATCTCTATAGCGACCCTGTCTATCGCAAGGCCGCCGATAATTTTGAGAAACTGATCAAAGAGTGTCCGCTTGAAACTGAAGATGCGGCGAGCATTTATCTGTACCGGCTAATCATGGGCGACTATGAACAAGTCGGCGTGGTCGCGTGCTGCACGGTGGATGAATATGACAACGATTTGATCCGTAAACACGAGCGCACCCGCCGCGACAAGGAAGACGATCGCACTCGTCACCTCGTCGCCCTGGGCGCGCAAACCGGGCCCGTGTTTTTGACCTACCGGGCGAGCCGCGAGATCGACACGATGGTTATGGAGAGCATGATGGCCAACGCCATCTTCGATTTTACTGCCGCTGACGGAGTTCAACATACGGTCTGGCGCGTGCCCGATCCGGTGCGTTTCGTACACGCGTTTCGTGAAGTGCCATTTCTTTACATCGCCGACGGACATCATCGCGCCGCGAGTGCCTCACGTGCCCGCGCCGAACTTAAAGAGAGAAGCTTTAGCCACACCGGCGACGAGGAATACAACTTCTTTCTGACGGTGATGTTTCCTGACGAGCAACTGCGGATACTCGCTTACAACCGCGCTGTGAAGGATCTGAATGGACTGTCGTCGGAAGATTTTCTGGCAGCCGTGAAAAAGAGTTTTGTCGTGAGTGAGAATGCGAACCCGGAGCCGGCGAGTCGCGGGTCGTGGAGCATGTTTCTCGATGGCCGCTGGTACGGGCTCAGTCTGCCCGCAGGCGAGGTGCAACCAGAGGGAATAGTGGACGCGCTCGACGTCAGCATTCTGCAGGATCGTCTGCTCGATCCAATTTTGGGAATCAAGGATGTGCGCACTGACAAACGAATTGATTTCATCGGCGGCCTGCGCGGCACGAAGGAACTCGAACGGGTGGTAAACGACGGAAAGGCGGCAGTCGCGTTTTCGTTGTTTCCGACGACGATCGATGATCTGCTGCGAGTCTCTGACGCGGGCGAGATCATGCCGCCCAAGTCAACCTGGTTTGAACCGAAGCTAAGGGATGGACTTCTAATACACACGATTTAGTCAGTCGGCCGTGGCTCGTTGTCAGCAGTACTGACCACTGACCACTGACCACTGACCACTGACCACAAATGCTTGTCTTAATCGCTGACAAATTCGAACAATCCGGCCGCGATGGTCTCAAGGCCCTCGGCTGCGACGTTTCCTTTCAACCAGACTTGAAGGACGAAGCGCTCGTAGCCGCGATCAGCGCGGAGAAGCCCGACGTCCTCGTCGTGCGCGGCACGAAAGTGACCGAGCCAATGCTGGCCGCTGGCCAGATCAAGCTCGTCGTCAGGGCCGGCGCGGGCTACAACACGATTGACGTAGCCGCGGCGTCGCGGCGCGGCATTTACGTCTCCAACTGTCCGGGGAAGAATTCCATCGCTGTGGCTGAGTTGGCGTTTGCGTTGATGCTGGCTTTGGATCGGCGCGTGGCTGACAACGTAATTGCTTTGCGGCAAGGCCAGTGGAATAAGAAGGAGTTCTCGAAAGCGCGTGGATTGTTTGGCCGCACGCTGGGTTTGGTTGGCGTCGGAAAAATTGGTCAGGAAATGATTCCGCGGGCTCGAGCTTTCGGCATGCCCGTCGTCGCCTGGAGTCGCAGCCTGACACCGGAACGTGCGACTGAACTCGGCGTGGAATACAAAGCGACTCCCGCTGAGGTAGCGAGCGAAGCTGACATCGTTAGCGTCCACGTGGCGATGAACGCGGACACCAAAGGCTTTCTGGGAACTGAATTCTTCGGCGCGATGCGCGAAGGCGCTTACTTCATCAATACTGCGCGCGGCGAGGTAGTTGACCAGAAGGCTTTGGTAGAAGCCATGAAGTCGCGGGGCATACGCGCCGGGTTGGACGTTTTCGCCGGCGAACCCACCGCGGGGACGGCTGAGTTTACCGACGAAATTCGTAATGAAGCGAACCTCTACGGCACACATCATATTGGGGCCTCGACCGATCAGGCGCAGGAAGCGATTGCCGCCGAGACGGTCAGGATAGTTCGCGAGTTTAAGGAAACAGGAAAAGTGCCGAACGTGGTGAATCTTGCACGGCAAACGCCGGCGACACATCGGCTCGTAGTGCGCCACCTGGATCGTCCAGGCGTGCTCGCCACCGTGCTCGACGCGCTCAAGAGTGAGCACATCAACGTGCAAGAGATGGAGAACATTGTATTCGATGGTGCGGAAGCGGCTGTCGCTCGCATCAATCTGGACAACGCGCCGTCGCGAGCGATACTTGAGAAACTGCAATCGGCCAGCGCTGACATCATCGAGCTCGACCTGCTTGAACTAAGCAACTCATGAACACCACACTCATCACCGGCGCGTCATCCGGCATTGGCGAAGTTTTTGCCCGCAAGCTCGCTGCGCGCGGGCGAAATGTCCTGTTAGTTGCCCGTTCGGAAGACAGGCTAATTACGCTCTGCAATGAGTTGGGACGTTCTAACAGTATTCGTGCGCAGTATGTCGCCCTCGATCTCAGCGAGCCCGACGCGGCCGAGCGTCTATTCGCAGAGGCGGAGAAGCGCGGCTTGTCGATCGACTTGTTGGTCAATAATGCCGGTTTCGGGTCCATGGGAGACTTCAGCAAACTCGACCTTGCGCGCGAGTTGAACATGATCGATCTAAACATCAAGTCGCTCGTTGAATTGACCTGGAAGTTTCTCGCGCCGATGCGCGAGCGCAAGCAGGGCGCGATTATCAACGTCGCTTCAACCGCCGGATTTCAAGCCGTGCCTTTCATGGCCACCTACGCCGCAACGAAAGCATTTGTGCTTTCTTTTTCCGAGGCGCTATGGGAAGAGAATCGGCCATACGGAATCAAGGTAATGGCGCTTTGCCCTGGTGTGACGGAGACAAACTTTTTTGAAGCAGCTCGAGGCAAGAAGCCGCCCGCGCGGGTGGCCCAAACTCCGGAAGAAGTGGTTGAGACAGCTCTCAAGGGTCTCGATCGCGGTAAGAGCCACATCATTTCCGGCTGGACAAACTTCATGATGACTCAAAGCGAGCGCCTGGCGCCGCGCTCGTTGGTGACCCGCGTCGCGGGACGGATGATGCGCTCGCAACATGAAGACCAGGACGGTAAATAGTGAATGGTAAATGGTGAATGGTGGAAAAGTGTTTTTCGAGATTCTGTTTGGGAAACCGAGCGATGCCGCCGAGAAAACCATTTACCATTTACGATTTACCATTTACCTCCACGGAGAATTTGAATGACAGAACGAATATTTAACTTCAGTGCCGGCCCAGCGGTGTTGCCGCTGCCGGTTTTGGAGGAAGCTCAACGCGACATGTTGAGTTTGCCTGGCGTTGGCATGTCGCTGATGGAAATCAGTCACCGTTCGAAAACGTTTGACGAGATTTTCGCTCGCGCCGATGCGGGACTGCGACAACTTCTCGGCGTACCTGACCATTATCATGTCCTCTTTCTTCAAGGCGGCGCGAGCCTCCAGTTTTCGATGATTCCGATGAACTTCCTGCCGCCGGAGTCGAGCGCGGACTACATCATCACCGGGAGTTGGGGCAAGAAGGCGCTGAAGGAAGCGAAACGCGCTGGCGGTGTCAATGTCGCCGCCAACACCGCTGATGGCGGATTCACCCGCGTTCCCGGGAACGACGAACTCAAGCTTGATCCCAAGGCGGCCTATGTTCATTTGACGACCAACGAAACGATTGAAGGCGTCGAATGGAAGAATGAACCCGCCGTTGGCGATGTGCCGCTCGTGGCCGACGCTTCATCTGACATTCTTTCGCACCCGATTCCGGTCGAGAAGTACGCGCTGATCTATGCCGGGGCGCAGAAGAATATGGGACCGAGCGGTGTGACGCTCGTAATCATGCGCGACGAACTGTTGCAGCGAATTCCGGATGGCCTCCACACGATGCTCGACTACCGCACGCACGTCGAGAATAAATCTCTCTACAACACGCCAAACACCTGGGGCATTTACATCATCAGTTTGGTCTGCAAATGGTTGTTGGAAAAAGGCGGACTCGCAGCGATGCATCGCGAGAACGAAGCGAAGGGCGGCCTGCTTTACGACGCGATCGACTCGACTGATTTCTATCGCGGACACGCTGACACGGATTCGCGTTCGCTGATGAATGTGACGTTTCGTCTGCCTTCCGAGGAACTGGAAAAGAAGTTTACCGTGGAGGCGACAGCGCAGGGACTTGATGGGCTGAAGGGGCACCGTTCAGTCGGCGGCATTCGTGCTTCGATCTATAACGCGTTTCCGCTGGAAGGCATCGAGGCGCTGGTTGCTTTCATGAAAGAGTTTGAGAAGAAAAACGGATGAGCTAGTTGAAAACAGGTTAACCGCAAAGCGCGCAAAGTTTATCGCAAAGGCCGCAGAGTTTCCTTCTGGTTTGGAATTATTCTTAGCGGCCTTTGCGTCTTTCTTCGCGCCCTTGGCGTTTAGAATAAGATTCGAATGGATTCAATTAATAGCAAAGGCGAAACTGAGAATGAAGTGGTCGCCCTTCGTGTGGGACAAGCGGAGGAAGGCACGCGGCTCGATGCCTATCTCGCGGCACGAATTGATGGATGGAGTCGCGCGCGTTTGCAAAGGCTGATCGAAGATCAGGATGTGCTCGTCAATAGTAAGGCGGCCAAAGCCTCCTACAAACTACGGGCGAATGATGAAATTGAAGTTGAACTGACTGCGGCGCCGGGAAGTAACTTCACCCCCGAAGACATCCCGCTCGATATTGTTTACGAAGACGATCAGGTGATCGTCATTAACAAGCCAGCCGGACTGGTCGTGCATCCCGCTGCCGGCGTCCATTCCGGAACGCTGGCGAATGCTCTCGCTTATCACTTCCAACAGCTTTCCAACGCCGGCTCGAGCCGACCGGGGATAGTGCACCGCCTCGACAAAGACACCTCGGGGCTGCTGGTGGTGGCGAAAACCGAATCGGGCCACGAAAACCTCGCGGACCAGTTTCGCGCGCGCGAAGTTTACAAGAGTTATGTCGCTCTGGTTTACGGCGCGATGAAGGAGGACAGCGGCCGCATCGAGCAACCGATCGCGCGCGACCCGCGCAACCGCACGCGGATGGCTGTCGTTGCCGGCGGCCGGGGTGCGCTGTCACTCTTCAAAGTTCGCAAGCGTTACGATTCCTTCACCCTGGTGGATGTGGAATTAAAGACTGGGCGCACACATCAGATTCGGGTGCACCTGTCGTGGATGAAACATCCGGTAGTGGCTGACGAACTCTACAGCGGCGGCCGCGAGAACAATTTGGACGTCCGGGTGCGCGCGTTGATTCGTAAACTGAATCGGCAGTTTCTGCACGCGGAGCAGTTGGGCTTTCGTCATCCCGCGACGGCCGAACAGATGCGATTCACCGCGCCTTTGCCGGCGGCGCTGGCTGGTTTTCTCGACCAACTTGCAGCCCAATAGCCGATCCCCTGGCGTTATTGATTTAACGCGGTAGAGCGTTCCGCCTGAAGTCGTCTCGTTTTGTTTGTTTTCCAGTCTATGCTTTATAGTCTTTGATCGGACGACTGGCTGGGACGTTCTCGCCGAGGGCAACGAGCTTCGAGCGGCAGGGCATCAAAGCGCCGGTCTCCGCAAGTTCAACAAATACTGTAACCATCTATCAATCAACCAAATATGAAGCTGTCTCCTTCTAAATTTTTACCGCAGCTATTGCTGCTAATTCTCGCAGGCGTGGGCGTGTGCCAGGCGCAGCAGGCGAGACCCAGCCCCACGCCGCCCACCGGCCAGGAACCGGAAACAATCGAAATTGCCATCCGCCGCGTGCGCCTTCCCATCACGGTGGTGGATAAGCGAGGTCAGTTGGTGTCGGGGTTGAGTAAGACTGACTTTCAAGTTTTTGAAGATAAGGTGCCGCAATCGATCGAAACCTTCTCCGACGTGCAGGGCGAAGCGTTGCCTTTATACGTTGCGGTGTTGATGGACACTTCTCCGTCCACGCTCGGGAAGCTCAAGTTTCAACAGGAGTCTGCGATGAATTTCATCCAGACGGTAGTTAGACCGCGCAGAGACCGAGTGCTTTTTGCCACCTTCGATCACGAGGTAAACCTGCGCCAGGATTTTACCGACAAACTGGATCTGCTAGATCGCGCAGTGCAAGGCGTGAAGAAACTGGGAGAAAAGACCGCTCTCTACGATGCCGTCTGGCAATTTTGCGATGAGAAACTTAGATCAGCCGCTGGCCGGCGCGTGCTGGTGGTGATCACGGATGGCGAAGACACTTATAGCCGCGCGGATCTGCGTGACGCTATCGATATTGCTCAGCGGACTGAAACTACAATCTTCGCCATTTCCACAAAGGGTGGCTTCATTTCCACTGTGCCCGGAGTTGAATCGGGACAAGTGAAGGACTCGAAGGATCGATCTCTAACTACGCTGGCTGAAGAGACCGGCGGCATCGCGTTTTTTAGTGGTGACATGATCACGTTGGAGCGGTCGTTTACCAAAATAGCAAAGGAACTACGCGCGCAATATCTGGTCACCTACAAACCAATAAACGACAAGTATGACGGCAGCTTTCGCAAGATTGACGTGAAGTTGGTTGAAGGGCGCAAGGATTTGAAAGTTAGGACTAAGCGTGGCTACAAAGCTATCGCCGATAGTGTAAGACCATGAGAGTTAACAGAATTTCAATTCAAGCTTCAAGGGATTTCGGGTTGATTTTGGGCCTGGCAGTTTTGCTGGTTGGCGTCTCGGCATTTGCTTTTTCGCACAGCATGTTTGCCCAGGCTCCCACAGTTCAAGATCAAACGCGAACGCGAAAAATTTCTGAGTCGGCCTCGCCATCTCCGACACCCGCGAAAGACGACGCAGCGATGGAGTCTGACGAAGTGGTGAGGGTTGAGACTAACCTCACGAACATCTTCTTCACTGCTGCCGATCGCAGCAAGCGCTTCATTGGCGATCTCAAGAAAGAACACATTCGCGTGTTGGAGGATGGGCAACCTCAGGAGATTTTCACTTTCCAACAAAACATCGATCTGCCGCTTTCAATTGCCATCCTTCTGGACACAAGTATATCCGAGCAACGCACATTGCCTGACGAAAAAGCAGCCGCCCAATCGTTTCTCCAGGCAGTCATGAGGCCACAAAAAGACGAAGCCGCAATTCTTTCATTCACCGGCGACGTTACCCTCGAACAGGGGTTTACCGGAAATCTCGAACGACTACGTCGAGCAATTGATCACGTTGAGTTTGTGCCGCCTTCCGGCTATGTAGGCGGCAACGTCGTCATTCAATCTGGTAGCACTCAACCGACGCCGCCCATCTCGGATGTGAATCGTGATCTGGCAGGTTCTACAGCGATCTGGGATGCAGTTTGGGTCTGCACCAACGACCTGATGGCAGACTCCGCTGAAAACACCCGCCGGGCAATCATCCTGCTCACAGACGGCGTGGACACTTCGAGCCGATTGAAGATGCACGAGGCGATTGAACGCGCACAAAAGGCGGATGTTTTTATCTATGCAATCGGAATCGGGGACAGTTA
Organism: Pyrinomonadaceae bacterium; assembly: GCA_031392315.1. Taxonomy (GTDB): domain Bacteria; phylum Acidobacteriota; class Blastocatellia; order Pyrinomonadales; family Pyrinomonadaceae; genus PSRF01. Next base: position 7,873 of record JANMVC010000496.1, read on the forward strand.
TGAAGGGGGTGTGGAAATGGGTTCGCTGCGGAAGATGGCCGACTTAACGGGCGGCCGGGCCTACTTCCCGCAGAGTGAGAAAGAACTGCGTGCTGCCTTTGCTCAGATTCAACGCGATCTGCGCGAGCAGTATCTGCTCGCCTATTCACCCTCAAACAAGGCTCGAGACGGTTCTTACCGGAAGATTCAGATTGAGGTGGTGGACCCCGAACTGCGAAAGCAGAACCTGAAACTTAGCTACCGGCCAGGTTACTTCGCCCGCACCGTCGATCGGGTGGTTCCCAATGCAAAACGACCCTAAAAGTCTCCCAACTCTCACCAGACCGCGAAAACATTGAGGCTTTTCGCCTCACTTACTCAATGACAACCATGGCCAACTTTGTTATACTCTCCCGGCGGTGAGCACTTCGGCCGCCTTTCCCGAACCGGTTTTTCACAAATCTCCGCTCCCATCAGTTCCTGTTTCTTCCTCTTTCGGTCGCAGTTGCCGTCCTTCGTAAGTGAAGCGCGCAACGGCCGAACAAACTCGGACAATCAATGATTCAAGGCCCATCAGAAAAGTGTCGCATACTGATCGTTGACGACGACCCGAAGGTACGCGCGTTCCTGGTCGAACTCCTCCAGCAGGAAGGCTATGAAGTAGCGTCTGCGGGCGATGGTGGCGGAGCGCTGGAATTGGTTCATTCGTTTGAGCCTGACCTTGTCATCAGCGATGTGGTGATGCCTGTCATTGACGGCATTGCGCTGTGCCGTCAAATCAAGAAAGAGCCTCAAACCTCCAACATCCCGGTCCTGTTGATGAGCGGCCAACGCAACGATCCGCAACACAGCATGGACGGGTTAACAGCCGGCGCTGACGACTATCTCGCGATTCCCTTTCGTCACGAGGAATTATTAGTAAAGGTTGCCAGGCTGGCGGAGCGAAGCCGCGTAGAGAAGCACTATCGCGAGCTGGTCGAGCAAGCCGCGGACATTATTTACACGCGTGACCTCAATGGTTACATCACCAGCATCAACACCTCCGGCGCTCGTTTCTTCGGCAAATCGGTGGACCAGATTCTTGGCAAGCACCTCGGCAGCTTGATTGGCGACGAAGCCGCGACCCGCGACATTGAAGCAACTAAAAAAGCCGCCACCGATTTGCCTTTACGTTCTGTCTACTATGTGCAAGACCGGGACGGTGCCGGACGCTACCTGGACGGCGTAATCACTATCGAGCGCGATCGCCGGAATCGAGCCACGGGAATTCGTGGTGTGATACGGGACATCACCGAGCAGAGGCTGGCTGAGGAAGCATTGAGGGAAAGTGAAGAACGCTATCGTCAGCTCGTGGAAGTTTCACCGGAAGCGATCGTCGTCCAAAGCGAGGGCCAATTTGTTTACGCGAATCCGGCCGCGGTAAGCCTTTGGGGCGCATCAGGCGTGGATGATTTGGTGGGCATGCCAGCGCTTGACCTGGTCCATCCCGATTATCGAGATCTGGTGGCGCAAAGGATTCAGGGAATTGAGGAGAACGGCACGCCAGCTCCGTTGAGCATGCAGAAACATATAAGGCTCGACGGGGAAATCATCGACGTTGAGGTCACCAGTATGCCGTTTAACTTTCGCGGCCGGCCTGCCGTGCAGGCGGTAATCCGTGATGTCACCGAGCGCACGCGTGCGCGCGAAGCGTTGAAACAGACGGAGGCGCGATTACGAACCGTAGTAGGCAGCGCCTCACTGATTCTCTTTGCGCTGGATCAAGATGGCGTCTTCACGTTGTTGGAAGGCGAAGGGCTGAAAGCTCTGGGGTTGAAGCCTGAGGAAGTGGTCGGCCGCCCAGTCTCCGAGCTCTATCATGACAACGCGACCATTCTTGAAAACATTCGGCGTGGCCTTTCCGGCGAAGCGTTTTCGAGTGCGGTCGACGTAGGAGACTTAACATTTCAAACCCGCTACACACCCCTGACCGATGAAACCGACAACGTGGTCGGCGTGATCGGTGTGGCGGTAGATATTACAGATGGCCGGAAAGCACAGCAGGCACTTGAGAACAACGAGCAGCGTTATCGGGAACTTTTTGAGAACGCTAACGACATTATTTACACCCACGACCTGGCCGGAAACTTCACCTCGCTCAACCGCAGGGGCGAGACGCTGGTGGGTTACAGCCACGAAGAAGCGATACGCATGAATATTGCGCAGGTGCTGGCGCCTGAATACCTGTCAGTAGCTCGCAACATGATGGCCCGTAAGACCGATGAACAAGCCCCGACGGTCTACGAACTCGAAGTCGTTACCAAGACCGGGCAAAGGGTTCGGCTCGAAGTCAGCACACGATTAATCCTCCAGGACGGAAGACCCGTAGGGGTTCAGGGCGTGGGTCGCGACCTAACCGAGCGCAAGCGCACGGAAGAAGCGCTGGCGTATCAATCTGAGCGAGAAGCAATGACGCATCGAATCTCGCAGGCGGTGCGGCGTTCGCTCGATAGTTCGGAAGTATTCTCAACCGCGGTGCGGGAGTTGGGATCCTATCTGAATGCCGATCGTTGTTCGCTATTCATCAAAGATGAAAAGGGAAACCGCGCGCGAAATGTGGCTGAGTATCACGCCTCGGGCGTAGTCCCTGCCGCCGCTCATTTTGCGCTGGCCGACTTGAGTACGCTAATCGGCGCCCTCGATGAGAAGGGCGTGCTTTGTTTCAACGACGCCGCTCATGACGTCAGAATCGCGGATTTGTACCAACGCATCCTTTCGAAAGCCAACGTGCGATCGATCATGTATGTGGCAATCCGAGTTGGCGACGAAGTGACGGCAGCTTTTGCGTTGTCTACCACTCGAGAGCTACGACATTGGAGCGACGCCGACATCGCGCTGGCCAAAGGCGTTGCCGATCAAACGGGTATTGCGATTCGTCAGGCCGATCTTTACCAGAAAGCGCAGGCTACCTCGAAGCGCGAAGTCCTGGTTAACAGTGTAACCACGGCGATCCGCGCCTCACTTAGCCTCCCCGAAGTTTTGAGTACCGCGACTCGCGAACTTGGTCTCGCCCTCGAAGCGTCTCGAGTTCACATACATCTCTATGACGCCGAGGATCCTATTTCGCAGGTAGCGCATGAATATGTGGCTCCCGGCTGCACCAGCATCGCTTCGCTCCACGTAAGCTACGAAGACCCGGTTGGCATGCACCTATTGAGCATGGCGCAGCCGCTGGTCATCGACGATTCGCTGAACTTCTCCCAGGATCCCGCCGACTTTAGCACCGCAGTGCGGGAGCACGCTCAGAAAGTCAACCTGCGTTCGCAGATTGACTACCCGCTGATCGTCAAAGGCACCTTCCGCGGAGTGCTCTGCATTCACCAAACAGATCGCCTCCGTAAGTGGACTGACGATGAACTGTCGCTGGTACACAGCGTTGCCGAGTGTTTGGCGATCGGCATGGCGCAGGCCGAACTCTTTCAGATGGTGGCCAAAGGTAAATCCGAATGGGAGACCACCTTTGATTCAATGTCGGACGGCATATTTATTTTCGACCGTTCCGGACGACTCAAACGCGTGAACACGGCCGGCGCCGCTATGGAAGCTTCAAATCCCCGCGCGCTG
>JANMVC010000524.1:0-7720 GCA_031392315.1 Pyrinomonadaceae bacterium
GGCCGGAACGGCATTTGGCGGCACCATCAAATCCTCGATTGGGCTGGGCATTCTGTTGCACGAAGGCATCGGCGACACGATTCGTGTTTCGCTCGCCGCCGAGCCGCAGGAAGAAGTACGGGTCGCATGGGAGATTGTGAAATCGCTGGGCTTGCGTTCGCGCGGAGTCACAGTCGTGGCCTGTCCCACTTGCGGCCGTTTGGATGTCGACAACTTCGTCGAGATCGTTACCGAGATTGAGCGTCGGCTGGCGCACATTGAAGAGCCGCTGCATCTTTCGATTATGGGCTGTGCCGTGAATGGCCCGGGCGAAGCGCACGACTCGCAACTCGGAGTAACGTTTGGTCGCGGCGTCGGCATGATTTTCAAAGACGGCATCCCGATGCGCAAGGTTTCCGGTGAAGACATCGTCGAAGCGTTCGTTATGGAAACTGAAAAGCTGCTAGCCGAGATTGAAGCGAAAAAAGTAACCGCTGAACCTGAGCTGGTGAGCATCACGTAGGAAACACCCCACTTTGCCAATTCTTGGAAGGCTGCGCTGGTTAAGTAACCGCGCAGCCTTTTTCGCATTTGCTACAGGGTTCGCGTGTCATCCTGGTCTTAGGTTTGAAACATTTATGCCGCATTTGTCATTAACGACAGGAAAGAACAACTGCAGCGTCGCTCTTCGACTCGACCGATGGAGAACTGATGATGACCAAGCCCCTACCTTCCCTGCCGCCAACCCGTGTGATTACCTTATTTTTGCTGGTGCTAGCGTCCCTGATAATTGCTGGCGTTTCGAGCGCGGAGCCGCCCGTGAACGCGGCGCGGGCACGAAGCGTTGAAACCTCGATTCCGCAACCGATAGCCGTGCCAACGCCATCACCGACCGCGGCCCCGTCAGTGTCACCAGCAGCCTCTCCGGCGGCATCACCAACTGAATCCCCGGCTGCCCCGGCAGTAACGTTGAAAGCGATACCCGAGTCGCTGACCTTCATGGCCGCCGACGCAGCTAAGCCCGTTGACGTGCAGAAGGACAACTTGGATTTCCCCCTTGATGTTAACTGGGAGTGTAAGCCTGCGGATGACTTGGTGACGTGCACCATCGATGGGGGCGGTCTCAAAGTCGTACCCGTCAAGAGCGGCACGACAAAGGTCACAGTCAAGCACAAGTCCACTCCGGCGCAATTCGAAGAATTGGAGGTTCCTGTCACAGTCGAGTTCACGAAAGTGAGAATCTCTGTCGGTGGCGCCATTCGTGAGTTCGATTCGGGCGCTGGCCGTCAGGTTAGCCTGAGCATGTTTGAAGGAGATACGCTCGAAGTGTCGCTGGTGAGCATTGGCCGAGGAGAGGCGACGAGCCCGATAGCAATGGCGGCGAATAGCGTCACGGGTGGCACCACCTCTCTGGAAGCCACCGTCAAAGATGGCGGTCTGGCACTCAAGGCCAATCAACTGCCCAACACAGCGGATGGAAGTGCCGACCTAACTATTTCGCTCAGCGCAGTTGAAGACAATCAGGACAAAGCGTCCATTACGCTGCACGTCACTGTCCAGCCGAAACATGGGACGATTGAGTTAGCGACTCAGGGGGACAAGAGATTTCTTCTCAAGGATGATCGGGTCACCATTAATGCGGTGGTGAAGGATCGCAACAACACTCCCAGACCAGCTTTCGTGCGGTTTGAACTGGTCGACCCAGCGGCAGCCAAGTGGGTTAGTTTGAGCCAGGAGTCAAACGCCGGTAAAGCAATATTGAGTTGGCGAGAACCTTCCGCACGTGAAATTGCCAGTCCTGGCGGCGGGCTGGAACAGCGGCCCTCACTTGTACAGGTAAAGGCCACTGCGAGCATAAACACGGCCACCGGCACTCCGACCCCCATCGAGGGCAGCATCGATATTCGCATGGGTGAGGTTTCAGGCTTTGCCATGCTCAAGGTCAAACTCAACATCATGGATGATCGGACTGCGGCTGACCTTTATGGCAGCGTAGCATCGAAGGAATACTATGCGTTGACGGTGCACCTCTTCAATAACCTCCAGGCTGATGACAAGAATGGCGACCTTCGAGGCGCTTCGATCCTCGCCTACAGCTCTTCGATTGAGGTGGCGGTTGGCCTGGAGAAGAAGTACAACGGCGACTCGCGCAGCTCGTTTTCCCGGATCATCAGTAAGGATACCGCTAACCAAATCAGACGGACCGAGTCACAGGATGCGGAGTCAAAGGCTGTGACCCACGCCAGTGACATCATAGGTTTGCGCGACGAGTTCGCGAAGGCCATTGCCGATCAGTTTGCGACGGAGAAAAAAGCAATTGAGTTACTGCGCGAGGCGATGAAGGAGAGCAACAATGCTCGTTCGTCGCGTAGGCGCGAGGACATAAAAAAGGCGAATGCGGCCATCGAAAAAGCGAACGTGGCGTTGCGCACGGCCCGAGCGACCGGTCTGGTCACCGAGAGTCTCAGGCAAAGCATCGAGAGAAGGGGCGCACGGAGCGAACCGAATTTGTCCGCCTTTCCTTCGGGACCAAATGTCGCCATTGATGACGGGATGTGGCACGCCCTAACCCGCGCCGACCTGGAAGGGCTGACCCCGCTGACAGCCGAAGAGATAAGCGAGGCTTTGCTGTCCGAAACTGGCGAAATGGCCTACCTGGACGAGAAAGCGATGACTGGGAAGTCTAACCCGGCGCCGGGTGGAGTCATCGAAAGGAGTCCGCAGGAACCAACCTGTCAAGGAGTTATCAAGTACCGACCATTCACTTTTGAAATGATGGTTAACACCGTAGATCGCCGCGACGAAAGGCGGACTCGAACGAGAGTCTTCAACATCCTGGAGTTTGTCGGTATGGGCACATCGTTTGTCACCTCCTTCCTGGTGCCCCCGACGGGCAGCGATCTCCCGGTGGGTCTGGAGAAATACCGCAATCTCTTCATTCCCGGACTTGATAAGATCTGGAAGAACTACAAAGAACAGCAGCGGCAGAATATGGTTTCGCAAACCATGCGAACAATCGAAGAGATACCCTACGGCTCAGACATTACGAGGGTCATCTTTATTCCGAGAAAGAACATTCACGGGATAATGCGGGGCCATGATGTTCGCATCAGCGAGATTTGCCCGTACTACTTTAACATCCAGGTTGGCGTCATACGAGACAAGGCAACTGTCCAGCAAGGCGCGGTGAAGTAACAACCCATGCACAAGCCAGCTTTGACGACTTACAGGGAGCGTGAAGCTTTCGCGCCAGAGCGTGGCTCTGGGTTCCCAGGAGGACAGAATGAAAGCGTTGCGACAAATCTCGATTTTCGCGCTTGGCTTGACCCTCGTCGGTCCAACGGTTAGAGCGCAGGACATCAAGTTGGCCCCCGACGGCGAGCCACTTCCGTTCACATTTTCCCCAGGCGCCCAAACGAGAAATGAGCCGTCGGCGATCGCGTTAATCGGTAACGGTCTTTACCTTGTCGCTGACGACGACGTTCCCAGTCTGGGAATCTTTAATGCACAGCGCCGCCTGCTGAACTGTATTTCCTTGCAGCAAGCCTTGCCGAAGGCGAACCCGTGTAAGAAGCAGGGACCGGACGAGGACGTAAAATGGGAAGCGATGGCGAAAGACGACGATTATTTTTATGTGATCGGTGCGCACAACGTTAGGCCAAGAGAGGGCCGTGAGAAATTGAAGTCCCGCTCACGTATGTTTCGCTTCAAACTAAAAAACGCCAGCGACCCATTAGAGATCGATGTCGCGCGAGAATTGAACAAGGAATTCGACCTCAAAGATTCGCTGACCCAATTAGGTCTTTACGATTCCCGGAATCCCGACACGAGTAAGGTAAAGATCGAAGGCTTGGCTGTCCGTAAGAACGCGGCAGGTCAGACTGAGTTGATCTTTGGATTGCGGGAGCCATTGTGTGAAAGGTGCCAACCTAAAAACGTAGTCGAGATTTACTCTGCAACTCCAGACCCCAAAAACAATGGTCCGCTTGAGGCGCTCCAGCTTAAACCACTGTTCACATTCGCTGCTCAACACCCAGCGAACAACAACTGGCCGTTCCACCTTTCTTCAATCGAGTATGTTCCTAGTTGGCGGGGCTTCCTGGTGATGACTTCCACGGAGGATGATAACAACAAGTTCTTCGGGAATAAGCTCTGGTTCTTCAGTGACACTGAGATAGCAGCAAAATTTAAGGGGGTAAAATCGATCGAAGAATTGGAACCGCTCCAGCCAAATTACTACAGTCGAGAGTTTGAAAATGACACGGGCAAGCAGCAGAAAGCAGAAGGCCTCACTGTCGTAGCGGAATGCGATCTGGGGCTGAACGAGAAATTGATCAAGGTCGCAATAGTCTTCGACAACGACGGACCTCCAGGGGGGAAGATGCAGTTTGTCCAGCTGTCAAAACCGCCAAAATGAGTCGGCTGTTAGCCGGACTCTTCGTCCGCTGATTTAATTAGGGCTGCACTGCCTCAGTAGGCGCGCGGCCTTTTTCATTGCGTCGGAGTTTCCACTCTCCGCCTGGTAGTGAACCGTTGCAGCGGTAAATGACACATCGCACCGCTGGCCCAAAAGTCGTTGACTGAATTCCCTCCCGGTGGTAAGTATTACTTCGATTCAAGCCGCAATTATCTAAACCTCGCAGTAGTCCAGGTTCCGGGTCCAATCCAAACGAAGTGGCGTCTTGCGTAGCTTTGTGCGCAGGTTCAGCCCCGCTCTCAAGTCGCGGAGGATCTCAAATGAATAACCGACACGTATCGTCATGGTTTTGGATGGCGCTGGTCGTTCTTTGCCTGACTGTCCCGTTTCTAGCTAACAAGACCACCGCTAAGAAGGCTGCGACCCAGCCTCAGGGCGGTAACGCGAGCCCAACTGTCAAAACCGCCGACGGTCTCACGGTCGTAACATTTGTTGTCGCTCCTGGTACGATCAGGGTGAACCTTCCTGACGACATGAGGGCCGGCGATACGATTTCGGGCACGGTTATTTGTGAGCCGAAGGGAAATACGAAGGAAGAGCGAGGTGCAAATCAGTCGGAACTCAACAAATTAGGAATCAAACTCATCGGCCAGCTCGAACAAGAGGCTGAAGAGGTTAGTTGCGGAGATGTCGCCGTCCCGTTAAAAGGACTCCTCTTTCAAGACGACAAAAGAGCGACGGCACTAAGTTTAGTGGTGGCGCTATTCGTGAAGTTGGGAAACACTCTAGCCCAGGCAAGCATTCCAGTGCAGACGCACCCATCGGGCGCGATCATTACACCCGATCCGAAAATCACGCAGCCGACACACCCGTCGGGCGCGATCATCACACCTGATCCGAAAATCACGCAGCCCACGCACCCCTCGGGCGCGATCATCACGCCCGATCCGAAGATAACGAACCCGCCGTTTAGCTTCCCGCCCGTGGGTCAGACCGGACGGCCCATCGTGGTAACCGGCCTCTTCGATGGCGACAGCTCGAATACAGAGCTCGGAGTTGGCACTGGGGAAGAAGACCGTGACACCATGGGTCGGTTCGATGTAATTGGCGAGTCGCCGCGCAAGGCTATCTTTAGAGCGCCTTCCAATGTGATCGGCCCTGTCAAGCTGCACCTGACAGAAGGGAACACGAGGACCACGGGAAACTATCGCAGCGTCGGTGTGAACCTGAGCGCGCCCAAGACGAGTTTGCTAAAGGGCGAGCGCACCACGCTGACGGTAGAAGTGAACGGGCTGGCAGGAATAAAGAATGACCTTCCGCTCCAGCTCGATGCAACAGGTGTGATCCTCATGGACGGCGGCAATTTTCAGAACCTGCGAATTAAACCGCCCGAAGTGAACCGGGAAGGTCAATATTTTGCTACCAGAGCCATCACCGGCCAGCAGGCGGGCGCGTTTACTGTCGTCGCCACTGTAGTTGTCAGCAGATTTGACGTGTGTATCGCAGACGACGCCAATCGTCACTCAGGAATTTTGTGGAATACATTTACGGGCGACTACGTCTTTGTGAACCCGTTCCCGCCACCGAGACCAGGTGGGCAGCCTCCTGCGGGCGGAACAAGCTCACCCAGCGGGAACCCGCCGGTTCCTCCGGGCGGGACCGGCCTCACCGGAACCGGCAAGCCTATTATGAAAGGTTGCATTATTACACTCACTCACAACGCGCCTGATCGCCGCGTGTTCGCGAAGCTTGACGCCTGCACCAAGACAGGAGAGGCGTCAGTTGAAACCACCACGCCGAAATCGAGCGCCACGATTATCGACAAAAACGTTTCCGACAACTCCTGCGGCGCCAAATAATATCTGGATGATCCTGGGCGATGAAATACGCACGAGGAGTTTTGGAGAGATTTTGGCGGTGCGCAAATGAAGCGAGCTGAAGGGGCTGCGAGATAAGCTGGCGGCAGCGCCAGCCGCGGCCAGCAAATAGTTCAGCTTCGGACCCTGGTCGTCGCCCCCGCCATTTTTTCTTTTCTGTCAGAAGCGTAAAGAATTCTTAGGAACGGCGGCGCAATCAAAGTTGTCGCCACCGCCATTACCAACACAACGCTGTAGAGCGACTTATCAATCACGGCCAGCCCGAGGCCGATCTGCGCCACCACAATGCCGACTTCGCCTCGCGGCACCATGCCCATGCCGACCTGACCGGCGCGCCGCCAACCAAGTCCCCACGCTCCCAGGCCGCACGCTATCAGCTTGGTTAGAACCGCGAGCAGTGTCAGCAGGAGCGCAAGAAGTATGACCGACCGGCTGCGAAAAATTTCCAGCTTGAGCTGCATACCGATGTTGACCAGAAAGATCGGCACGAGAAACTCCGTCACGCCGGAGACTTGCTTATGCATGGTTGGTTTGTCCTCGCTGGCTTCGGCACATGCCATCCCCGCGAGGAAAGCGCCGATGATCGCCGCGACCCCGATGTAGACCGCCGCGACGGACAAACCGAGGCACAGCAAAAGACTGGTAACAAAGAGCGCGTGGCTGAGGTGAAGGTTTTCGATCTTGGGCGTCATTCGTTTCACTACCGGCGCGCCCACCAAAGCCACGAAAGCTGTGAATCCAATCGCCAGCGCCGCAGTGACACCAAGCGACGCATAGTTCACCGACCCAGCCGCCACGTTGGTCACCACCGCCAGAATTAATAGCCCAAGGATGTCGTCGATGACCGCGGCGCCCAGGATGATGCGCGCAGTTGTCGTCTCAAGGACGCCCATCGACGACAGCACGCGAGCCGTGATGCCTACTGACGTGGCGACCATGGCGGCGCCGACGAACATGGCCTCAAAGCCGGAGGCACCCCACGCGCGCATTAGCAGCCAACCGCCAATGAAGGGTGCAATCACACCGAGAACTGCGACCAGCGCCGCCCTGCCTCCGACTTTGAAAATTGCGGCTGGTTTGGTTTCGAGGCCGACCGTGAAGAGCAAGAAGATTACGCCAACTTCCGCCAGTGAGTTTGTCAGGTCTGACGGCGCAACCCAGTTGAGGACGGCGGGCCCGATCAAAACCCCGGCGAGAATTTCACCGGCCACCGCGGGCTGCCGTAGCCGCTCGAAAAGCTCGGCCATGAGCTTCGCCGCGACCAGCATGACGAAGATCCCGAGCAGAAAACCGGCCCCTTCACCTGCGCCTGCTGCGAGAAAAGCGTTCATCAAGGAAGCACTCCGGTTGCCTACTTAATGAGGAAGCGTCTCTTGGGAGGAAGGCCTTTGGCAGCGGCCATGGTGAGAAACAGCGAGTCGGTTGCCGGCTTGCGATTGATGTTGAC
>JANMVC010000652.1:0-2494 GCA_031392315.1 Pyrinomonadaceae bacterium
AGTTTGCCAGGGGCATGGCGCCGATGATGGCCCTCCCGGCGCAGTTGTTGGCGAAGTTGGTTGACCCGGATGCTGATCGACCGCTGAAGATTCTGGATATTGCCGCTGGACATGGGCTCTACGGGATCGAGTTTGCGAAGAATAATGCTCAAGCCAGCGTGACTGCGCTTGATTGGCCAAACGTGCTGGAAGTAGCGAAAGAAAACGCGCATGGCGCCGGCATCGCCGACAGGTATTCGACGATCGAGGGCAGCGCGTTTGATGTTGACTATGGCTCGGGCTATGACCTGGTGCTTTTGACTAACTTCCTGCACCACTTCGATCCGGCGACCAATGAAGCACTGCTGCGGAAAGTTCACGCTGCGCTCGCCGAGGGCGGCCGCGCGGTGACGCTTGAGTTTGTGCCTAACGAAGATCGCATCACGCCTCCGGAAGCGGCCGGTTTCAGCATGATGATGCTGGGCAGCACACCCAACGGCGATGCCTACACGTTTCCGGAATTGGAAAAGATGTTTGTAAACGCCGGCTTCGCGCGAAATGAGATGCACCAGTTGCCGCCGTCCATTCAGCAGGCGGTGATTTCGCAGAAGTAGTCTCCCTGAAAAGGTTATAGTTCTTGGATGAAGTTTTAATGGGATCCGCGAAAGGCAAAGCTGAATTCGACGAAGCATGATGTTTCGTTTGAAGAGGCAACCACGGCATTTCGTGATCCGCTGTCGGTTACCGCCGCCGATCCCGATCACTCTGTAGGGGAAGCGCGTTTCGTCACCTACGGCTTGTCGTCAAAGGGACGGCTACTCCTAATTTCGCACACTGAGCGGGGTGAGGTAATTAGAATCATCAATGCTAGACTTGCAACCAGGCCAGAGAGAAAAATATATGAAGAAGGCTAAATCCGAACTTAATGATTGGTCGCGGCCAGAATACAAGCGCTCTGAGCTTGGGGAAATGGTTCGCGGCAAGTATGCGAACCGTATTCGCACTTCGACGAATGTCATAGTGCTAGATCCGCAGGTTGCGAAGGTCTTTCCGAATGACAAGGCCGTCAACGATGCGCTTCGAGGGCTAATAAAGCTCGCGCGATCCTCAGCCCGCCCTACCTCCGATCGCAAATAGCCTTGGCAGCGACTTCGTAGACAGCGCGACTTAGCCTCTCAAAACCACTTCTTGACTCCCCGATTCCCGCGCGTCCATAATCGCTTCAGAGACGCATTGCCCCCCGCCCGGTCTCAGCAACCAGCGTTTATCTCAGTTATGATTCTCACCAGAGACTGCGCTTTCAAGACAGCCCGTCAACGGAGGAAAACCTGTGGTTAGTGGACAACTCGAAGATAGCTTGCGCCACGAGATCGAAAGCTATATCGAAGGCCGTCTAAGCGGCGTGAAGCAGGAAATCGCGGCCCTGCAAAGCCAGCTCAATGAGGCCCTCAGTCAACTTCTGGATCGCCAGTCGGAGGTTCAACTCGATGGCGGCGTGGCTGCTTCGATCATGGAACACCTACGCGCGGCGCATGAGGAAGGCATCGACCTGGCTGCTTCGGAGTCGGCCCGCGCCAAAGCCTCGAGCGATATGGCCATCGTCAAGGCCGCGATCTCAGAAATCAACGAGCAGGGATCGCAAGCAGACATTTTGAAGATCCTGGTCAATCGCGCCTCGACCTTCGCACCGCGAGTTGCCTTCTTTGTCGTCAAAGGCGAACAGACTATTGGCTGGCGTGCTCGCGGTTTCGAGGGAACTGTTGGCGACAGTGTGGTTCATCAGATTTCGTTTTCCGTTAGCGCTGACACTGCTATCGGCCACTCCGCTAGATCACGAGAAACCTGGAGCGGCGGACCGGGTTCGCATGCCGAAGACCATATCGTATTGAACCGGATGGGCGATGACCCGCCGGTGCGCATCGTCGCCGTGCCGCTGGTTGTACGCGAACGATCGGTGGCGGTTTTGTACGCTGACTCCGCTGAACTGGATGCCGACGCGATCAATCTAGAGGCGCTCGAAACCCTGGTGCGCGTGGCGGGAATGGCGGTTGAATTGCTCGCTGCCCGCTCGACGCCGGCAACACCATCGGCCGCGCAGCCAAAGACGGAAGCCACGCCCGCGCCGCTGCGCGAAAACGAACCGCCAGCCTATGCGCCCGTCGCCGAGTATGACGAGTTAACGCCGGTCGTCGAGGAAAGCGCGCCGGCCCCTGAAGCGTTCGCATCTGAGTACGACCTCGCCGCACCGCCGGCGCAGACGATTGAACCCGAAGCTGTCGAAGTTCAAGAACCTACAGTTGAAACACCAGCGCCAGTCGCTACGCCACCCGAGCCCGTCGCAGCCGAGCCCTCGCCCGCTGTCGCAGCGCCGCCGCGACGGCGTTACGGCGCCGCTGTGGAATTGCCGATCGAGGTTGCAAACGACGAAGAACGACGTCTACATGGCGACGCGCAGAGGTTCGCCCGCCTGCTCGTTTCCGAAGTTAAGCTATACAACGAACAGAAAGTCGTCGAA
>JANMVC010000581.1:0-7994 GCA_031392315.1 Pyrinomonadaceae bacterium
AACGGCATCTTCGTTTCAGGAATTACTTAAAGGATTAAGTGAACTGTAAGGTTTCTGACCTTAAGGTTTTACCTCAAGGGCACCGACTGTGAGCGAGGACTGTCAAGTTTGGAGTTCGCTGCCCGAAGTTTCCGATTCCACAGCTTCGGCTTCTTTCTCAATCGCCTGCAGGGCATTCATAAGCATCGCGCGGTGGGCCGGCTGCACCGCCCTCTCCAATTGTTGCTCGATTAGGGAACGGGATAAGGTGAGCGACTCCAGGCGTCGCAGCCGTTCGCGATCTTCCGCGGGAATGCGCGGTGCTCGTTTCTCCGAAGCACGCTGATTCGCTTCCTCAACCTGTTCCTCAAACGATTTGCCCCAACCGATAGCCATCCTGATGTAACGCAAACTGTTAGTTTGCGTCCCTACCTTTCCGAAGATCACCGGACCGGAGAGCCCGAACCGCAAACTAACAGTTTGCGTTGCAAGCTCGAGCTAAACCACCGTGCCGTCCTTCACCACCGCATTCTTCGGAACGATGATGATGCCGTCGCGAATGTAGTAGGAACCGTCCGGAGCGTCCGCTTCCCTCACCCGCGCCTCGTTAATAAGTTTCACGCCGCTGCCGATGCGCGCATTCTTATCAATGATCGCCCGATTGATGATTGTCCCTTCACCGATTCCGACGCGCGGCAAACCGGCGCTCAGATCGTCGCGCATCTCTTCAATGGTTTGATAGGAATCCGCGCCCATCAGAAACGAAGAATCGATGATCACGTTCTTTGAGATCCTGCTTCTGAGTCCAATTACCGACGTCGTGATTGCTGCGCCCGTGACGATACAGCCGTCGCTGACAATCGAATCGTGAATCTGCGACTCCTCGATTTTCGACGGCGGCAGGTAACGCGCGCGGGTGAAGACCGGGGCCTCAGCATCGAACAAATTAAACTTCGGAATCTTCGACGTCAGATCGAGATTGGCGCGGTAGAAGGCGCTGATCGTTCCGATGTCTTCCCAGTAACCGTTAAATAAAAATGCCTGCACCTTGCCGCTCTTGATCGCGCTGGGAATGATCTCGCGACCGAAGTCGACGTGGCCGGGATCGTCTTTCAACAACTGCTCCAGACGACCGTACTTAAAAACGTAAATTCCCATCGACGCGAGAAACGGACGCGCCGCAGCTTCTTCCGCGTTTAGTCCAAGCTGCGTAGTGTCTACGCGCATTGATTGCAGTTCGTCGCCTTTGGGCTTTTCCTTAAACTCGACGATGCGTCCGCTCGCGTCAGCTTTGAGTAAACCAAAATCCGTTGCGGCAGCTTCATCGCATGGTGTCACGGAGACGGTAACGTCCGCGTCGCTGTCCCAGTGGCGCGCAAGAAATTGGCGATAGTCCATCGTATAGAGATGATCGCCGGAAAGAATCAGGAGCGTGTCGATTCCCCAATCAGCAATGTGCGGCAAAACCTGACGCACTGCATCGGCGGTCCCCTGAAACCATTGCGGACTTTCAGGAGTTTGCTCGGCGGCGAGTATGTCAACAAAGCCCGCGGAAAACTGAGAAAAACGATAGGTCTGCGCGATATGACGATTTAGCGAGGCGGAGTTGTATTGCGTCAACACAAACATCTTGAAGACGTCGGAGTTGATGCAATTCGAGATGGCAATATCGACGAGGCGATATTTTCCGCCGAGCGGCACCGCGGGTTTCGACCGCTGCTGTGTGAGCGGAAAAAGACGAGTGCCCGCGCCGCCACCAAGGATTACTGCAAGCAGGTTTCGTTTTGCTGGCATGGACTATTTACGCAAACTATTAATTTGGAAAAGCTAGACGACGAGCATAGACGGTAGGCGTTAAGGTTTCAAGGGGGATAAGTCAGAAGTAGAGCAGTTAGTAGGCACTCGAACCGCTCGCCACCGGCGTTGCGCCGGCAGCCTCCTGCGCTATCTTCACACCCACGCTGGCGCCGATCCGCGTGGCGCCGGCCTGGACCAACGCGCGCGCATCCTCGAGGCCTTTCACGCCACCAGACGCTTTGACACCGAGGCCAGCGCCCACTGTCCGGCGCATGAGAGCGATGTCCGCAACGGTCGCGCCGCCCTTGGCAAAGCCTGTCGAAGTCTTGACGAAGTCTGCGCCCGCATTTTTAGCCGCAACGCAGGCGCGCACTTTTTCATCATCGTTCAGCAGCGCAGTCTCGATAATAACTTTGCAGGTGACGTTGTATTCATGGGCCACTTCGACCACCGCGCGGATGTCGTGTTCCACGAGGCAGTCGTCACCGCTGCGGAGTGCGCCGACATTGATCACCATGTCCACTTCGCGTGCGCCATCGAAGATCGAGCGCCGCGCTTCATATGCCTTCACGTCTGAAAGCGTGGCGCCGAGCGGAAATCCGATCACAGTGCAAACTGGAACCCCAGTGCCCTGAAGATTGCAGGCTGCGGCGCGCACCCAGGTGGGATTAACGCAAACCGATGCAAAGCGATAACGCGCCGCTTCTTCGCAAAGCTTCTTGATGTCTTCGTCAGTGGCTTCAGGTTTCAAGAGTGTGTGATCGATGAGGCTGGCCCAATCTTTCGCTGAAGACGTTTCACCAAGCACGAGGCCGATGCGCGCCGCGCCGGCGTCAACGATGCGATGCATCCGCTCGGGGCAGCGATTAAAGCATTCCGAGGTGCAGCCACACATCCCGGCCTGATGATCCCCATCGACATCGCCGCCGTTTAGGCGCGCGACGATGGCGTCAGTGATCTGTTCGATCAGGCGTTCGAGATCGCCATTGGATGAACTGTTGTAGGAATTTGCCATTGGAAGTGACTGTCCGACGCTGCCTGACGTGAAACATTCTAACACGTGTCGCATCCGGGACACCGCTCAAGCCCTTTGCTGGGACCGCGGGCGGCTCGCCCGCTCTTTACCGCAAGCTGTGATGATTTCTCAACGCGAGAAGTTTTGTTCGCGCTGCGCGCTCATTGCGGGCGGGACGCCCGCGGTCCCAGTAATAACGGTGTGATTAACGTGAATACTGCCGCTCGATTGCGTTGATTTTTGCGACGCGCTTGCGGTGGCGTTCTTCGGTAATTTCAGTGGACAGCCAGGCGCGGACAATCTCCCGCATTTCTGCGTTGGTGATCGTGCCGCTGCCCAGCGTCAACACGTTGGCATCGTTATGCTCGCGCGAGTTCGTCGCCACTTTCGCCGAGTAACACGCAGCCGCGCGCACGCCGGGTACTTTGTTTGCGGTCATCGCGCTGCCCACTCCGGCGCCGTCGATCATGATCCCAACATCGGACGCGCCCTCTGAAACGCTCTTGGCCACCGCATAAGCAAAGTCGGGATAATCAACCACGTCCTCCGAATTTGCCCCAAAGTCGTGGACCTGGTGGCCTAGCTCCGTCAGCAGAGCCTTCAACTCAACCTTCATTTTGAAACCGCCATGATCGGAGCCGACGGCAATCATCTTCGAAGTCTTCGAGCCGCGGCGCGGCACGCGGCGAACAATCTCAATTCCCTTTTCGCCCACGATGTCTGCCGCCAGCGGCGTCAGGCGCGCACCTTCAGCGATCCGAAGAACCGCTCCGCGTTCCAGATCGCGCACATCATCTTCAGTGATCACTGACTTTGACGATTCGTCACGCACGTTCGCCACCTCGCTCGCAGTCATCGGACTTTTGGGTGCGGTATCGATGAAACGGCTCGGAGTGTCACCCGAACGAGGGCTCGCCTCATCAGGAAGGGCCTTGTCGAGCACGTCCCTCACCAAAGCTCGGATGCGATCGCGTTCGGAATTATCAGTCATGTAAGATTCGACAAACCTCGAATGTCCGACAAACAACTAAGCCAGCGATGCGTCGCGCAAATCTAATAACCTTCCCGCACTTCCCGTGACTTTCCCGTCGCGCATTTTCAGGTCAACGCGGCCCAGGTAAATCCCACTCTTGCCTACCTGGAAGATTATGGTAGTGCCGCCGGAAGGCTGTTTTACCGCCACCGGTTTGCGCATGAACGTATGCGTGTGGCCGCCGGCAATAAAGTCGATGCCATCAACTTGCGACGCGATTTGCGAATCACCAATCTCGCCTTCCCTGGGGTTTGGGTAGTAACCCAGGTGCGTCATGCCGACTACGAGTTGGCAACGCTCCTGTTCGCGCAACAGCTTCACCACGCCACGCGCCATGCGCACGGGATCCAGATGCTTCACACCCTTGAAATTATCCGGCGTAATCAAATTGTTTGGACTGATGCCTAAACCGAAAAGCCCAACCCGCACGCCGCCCAGTGTGCGCACAACATACGGCTTCACCAGATTTTCCAACGGTGTGCCGCGCATGTCGTAGTTGCTCGATACAAAATCAAAGTTGGCAAACTTCATTGCTGCGACCAGAGCATCAACACCGTTATCAAAATCGTGATTGCCCAAAGTCACCACGTCATACCCAATCAATGACATCGACTTGTATTCCACTTCGCCCTTATAAAAATTGTAGTAGGGCGTGCCCTGAAAGACGTCGCCGCCGTCAACCAGCAGCGTGTTGGGGTTTTCCTTGCGGATGCGCTTGACGAGAGTGGCGCGGCGGGCCACACCGCCTTTGCCGGGATACTGCTTGTCGTTATCAGGCAGCGGATCGATCTGCGAGTGGGTGTCGTTAGTATGCAGGATTGTGATCAAAGTCTCGCCTGGAGCTACCTCCAACAGCGGTTCAGCTAGAGAAGCCAGTGCGGGCGTGGAGAACAATTCAAGGAGCGACGGCGAAAGCGCCGCGGCCGCTCCACCCACAATCGAAGCCTTGAGGAAACGCCGGCGATTAAGTGCTTTAGTCATTCGGCGTCTCCTCTGCCGCGCCTGGCGTTTCCTTATTGAGCGCGAAACGGCCGTCGAAAGCCGCTTTGATTTCCCGCCCCGCGGCAGTTTCGGCTTTCACATAATCGGTGATAGCGTCGCGCATCGTCAGTCCCAGCGGCCGAATATTTTTTGCCTGCTTCAGAATCGCTCCATAGTCGCCCCCGGCGACGTTGAGCAGGTAATCGATGCTGACCACTGTGTAGACCGTGGCCGGATCGATCTCTTTCTCCACGCCATCGATCACCAGCAGCAGCTTTTCGATCTCAGGTTTCTTGTCAGCGTTGATCCGATATTTAATGCGCGCGCCTGACTGCGCATCTCGCCGCGTCAAAACTATGTTAAGCAATTCCCGAACTTGACCACCGGTAAGATCAAAAGCCACCAGCGCATTTTCAAAAGGCAGTAGCTCGAAAACATCGCGGAGACTGATGTCGCCGGCGGCGATCACATTCTTGCGGAGTCCGCCGCCGTTAGTGACCGCTAAAACAATTGGCTGGCCCAGTTTCCGGCTCGACTGCGCCCGCAAGCCGTCTGTAACAAAATTGCCGAGCGAACCCGCACCGGTGCCGCCCTTGCGTAAATCGCCATTCAGCTTACCGATCACGAGATCGAGCGCGCGAACCTTCGGACTATAAGCCGCCAGCATTTTTTCAAACGCCGGATCGTCCGGAACGCTGGCATCGACGCCAACTTCGGTGACGCGCGCATGGATGTCGGTGGTGGTTGGCGCGGGGGACGCAGACGGTTTTGGTTGCGCCGTAGTTTGAGCCAACGCCGTCTGGCTTGCTGCTGCAATGACGCAAAGCAAGAGCACAAGATTTAGCAGAGCGAGTTTGAGTCTTAACACCTTGGTTAGTTCCTTTTGAAGGCCTTCAAGATTGATCACGCCGGCAGCGCGGACAAATAAAACAGCCTGCGTATTCCGCGGCGCCTGACCTGGATTGACCTGTGCGGAGAGCTTCAATAGTATGTCGCACCATACAATGGATTCGCAACCGTGATTTCTTTAGACGACTTAGATTTCGTGAGGAGACTATGAACTTGGCCACTTCGTCCGCACAAATACCTTCAGAATTCAGCAACCCTAATCTTGAAGTTTTACTTTCAGAGGAACAACTACAAACCAGAATTAAGGAACTCGGCGCGGAAATCACGCGCGACTACGCGGGACTCAATCCCTTGCTGATCGGCGTGCTGAAGGGCGCGTGCTTCTTCTTGAGTGATCTGCTGCGCGCGATCGACACTCGATTGAGCATCGAGTTTATGGCCATCTCGAGCTATGGCTCGTCTACGCGCACGTCGGGTGAAGTGCGCATCATGAAGGATCTCGATGTTCCGATCGAGGGACGGCACATTCTCGTAGTAGAAGATATCGTCGACACCGGCCTGACACTTAGCTACCTGCTGGCGAATCTCGAATCGCGCGGCGCGGCCAGCGTCAAACTGGCGGCGCTGTTGGACAAATACGAGCGGCGCGAGAAGGAAGTGAAGATCGACTATCTCGGCTTCCCGATTCCGGATCATTTCGTTGTTGGCTATGGACTCGACTACGCCGAGCGCTACCGTAACCTGCCGTTTATTGCAAACCTAAAAAATCCGGACGAGGGATGAGCACTCCGACCTGTCCGGTTTTATTCACACCTCGCTTCAGCGAGGTGAAGACGGAAAGAAAATAAACTAGCCGTTTCAAACGGCTTCCTGAAACCGTTCAAACGGTTAAGTGTCAGTCGATCTGGCTAGTCACCTCGCTGAAGCGAGGTGTGAACGAGAAAGCTTCGACACCCGGGTTTCAATTGCTCAGCAAAGGGGTTCAACGTGAAAAGGTATCTATTTTTTGTTGCGGTTCTTGCGGTCAGCCTTTTTCAGTCATCGATTCAGGCCCAGGACTTCTCGAAAGTTGAGATCAAGGTCCACAAGGTCGCCGGCAACATCTACATGCTGGAAGGCGGCGGTGGCAACATCGGCGTCTCAGTCGGGCCCGACGGAATTCTGATCGTGGACGATCAATACGCCCCCCTGGCAGACAAGATCAAGGCGGCGCTGAAAACGCTGGGCGAAGGCAAGCTGAAGTTTATCTTGAACACACATTGGCACGGCGATCACACCGGCGGCAACTCCGTCTTTGGACCCGACGCGCCCATCATCGCCCACACCAACGTCCGCAAGCGGCTCGCTGAAGGGCTCGACCTTCCCAACAGAAAAACCAAGCCGGCACCGAAAGAGGCGTTGCCGGTGATCACGTTTGACGATTCGCTAGCGGTACACTTCAACGGCGAAGACATTCGCGTGATTCATGTTTCACCGGGCCACACAGACGGCGACAGCGTCATCTGGTTCCCCAGCGCCAACGTAGTCCACATGGGCGATCAGTTTTTCGTGGATCGTTTTCCATTCGTGGATTTGGCCAGCGGCGGCGACGTTGAGGGCTACATGAAAAACGTGGCTGATGTGCTCGCGAAACTTCCCGCCGGCGCGAAAATAATTCCCGGCCACGGGCCACTCGCGAACGCCGAAGACCTCAAGCGGTTCCACAATATGCTGGTGACTACTACCGAGCTTGTGCGGAAGAAAATCGCCGCAGGTAAGACGCTGGCCGAGATCAAAACTGAAGGACTGCCCGAAGAATGGAAAACGTGGGGCAGCGGGTTCATCAAGCAGGATCCGTGGTTGGAGACGATCTTCACGAGTCTTGCAAAGAAGCCCAAACCGTAACGTCAGAAAAGGAAAGGATCCACGAATTCACACCAATCCGCACGAAATGAACATTCTGATTCGTGTTTCTTAGTGTGATTTCGTGGTTCGCCTTATTCCTATTGCTCACTTTCAGCCGGAAGTAGCTCTGACAAGAAACTCTCGCCTTCCGTCAACTTCAAACCAAAATTCTCCGCAATGGTCTGACCGATGTCGGCCAGCGAGCCGCGTGTGCCAAGGTCAATGCTTGAGCGCGCGGTCTTTCCATAAACCAGCAGCGGCGCATACTCGCGTGTGTGATCGCTGCCAGGAAACGTGGGATCGTTTCCGTGATCGGCGGTGAGGATCATCAAATCCCCTTCCCACATTGCAGCTTCAATCGCAGGCAGACTCTCGTCGAAATGTTCGAGTGCGCGGGCGTAGCCTTCGGTGTCGCGCCGGTGGCCGTAGAGCATGTCGAAGTCGACCAGATTCGAG
>JANMVC010000601.1:0-2276 GCA_031392315.1 Pyrinomonadaceae bacterium
ATGAAGCTGGAAGTCGTACTGCTCAGTGTTTCCGATGTCGACCTCGCTAAGGCGTTTTACGAAAATCTCGGCTGGCGGCTCGACATCGACATCGCGGCGGGCGACTTTCGCGCTGTGCAGATGACGCCGCCCAACTCAGGAGCCTCGATCATCTTCGGCAAGGGAGTCACCTCGGCCCATCCTGACTCGGTTGGGTCAGCGCACAACAGCCTGCTCCTAGCCGTGGACAACATTGACGCTGCCCGCCAAGACTTGATTGATCGCGGCGTCGAGGTGAGTGAGGTCTTCCACTTCGCCGGCGGCCCCATGAACAACACTGGGCGGAACCCGCGCGTCAGGGGGCGCGACCCGGAAGGTCGTTCCTACTTCTCGTTTGCCTCGTTCGAGGATCCGGACGGGAACGACTGGCTGCTCCAGGAGATCACTGCGCGGGTTCCCGGACGCGAGTGGAAGTCGACGCAAACAAAAACCATGGACACCGCCGCCCTCGGAGAGCTACTCCATGAGACGGGGCAGCACCACGACCACTTTGAGAAGACGCACGCCGAGCACCAATGGTGGGACTGGTACGCGCCATATCTGAGTGCGCGTCAGAACGGCAGTAGTCCGGAGGAGGCATCGGCCGCCGCCGACCGCTACATGGAAGAGGATCTTCATGTTCTTCCTCGATGACGCTCTCGCAGGTGAGCAAACACTGAGACTGCCGCGGGCCCGCAGCACAAGCTGCACTGCTTCGCCGAGCAGGCGCTGAACTGGTCCAGGTCTGCCGACTAGAGGATTCGGGTTGGTTCGTGCGTTTCGTGGATCCTATGGAGCGACCCGCGAAACACCCGGAATAACGCCAAACTAGCCGGATGGATCACGCGGTGTCATATCCCTTTCAACCTGTTAGGCGCCTTCAACATCCGCACGCAGGCTCACATCCGTATTTGAGATACGGATTGAGTCTGGCGCGCTGACGCGCCGACGCCTGAAGGGAAGCATCAATGGATAGGCGAAATTTGTTAATTGGAATTGTTGTGGGCGTTCTTATTGTCGGGACGGCGGTCTACGCCACGGGTTTTACCAGGCGACTGCTGAGTCCCTTGCGGATGCTCACTACACACGAGAGTTTGGAACTCGCTACAGCTCCAGAGCTTGCCACTGGAGACTGGATAAACTCAGAACCGCTTAAGCTCGAGAATCTGCGCGGTCGCGTCGTGCTAATCGATTTCTGGACTTTCGGTTGCTACAACTGTCGCAACACGTTGCCGTTCGTCAAAGGCTGGCACGAGCGATACCGCGACAAGGGCCTCACCGTTATTGGCGTTCACTCGCCGGAGTTTGATTACGAAAAGAGAGTCGAAAACCTCCGCCGCGAAGTTGCTTCACTGGAGATTCATTACCCGGTGGTGTCGGATAACGAATACCAAACATGGGACGCTTACAAGGTCACCGCCTGGCCCACCATCTTTTTGTTGGACAAGCAAGGACGAGTTCGATGGATGCACGTAGGTGAAGGGAAGTATGACGAAGCGGAGCGACTAATTCAGGAGCTGCTTGCTGAAAAGGCAAACCCCGTCTCAAGACCAGAGCAATAACGTGAACTCGGAACGGGCCCTTTCCGGCCCGAGCGGAGGCTCGCTCGCGGAAAGTCTGCGCCATGGTTCAGACCTGCCGTTTCACCGGCGTAATCTTATGACCAAAAGCACCAGCTTGGGCTCCGATGCGCTCACGCAAGCTGGAACAGACCACATCGCAAAGCTCAAACACGGTCGCGTCTGCAACCGAGCAATAGACAGTGTTGCCTTCCTGTCGCCGGGCCACTAGTCCCGCATCTTGCAACATCTTGAGATGTTTGCTGACGTTGGGCTGCGTGGACTCAACTGCCTCGGTGATCTCAAAAACAGACATCTCCCCGTCCTGAAGCCCGTGGAGAATCCGCAACCTGATCGGTTCGGCCAGCACCTTGAAACGCGCCGCAACCTGCGCCAACGCCGCCGGCGTCATTTGCTTGTGTTTAGTTCTCACTGTTTACTCCCCTCCGAAGCGTAGTTGACTATATCACCATATCGTTATATAGTCACCTGAGAGCGGAAGTATACACGCGGCTTTGCACGCACGCAAGTTCAAATAACGCAATTGATTTTTGGAGGCCAACCATATGACAAATATGATCAGAAAATGCACTCCCGCTGAAGCGCGCTCAGCTTTTCTCACTGAAAACGGCTGCCAGATTGTTGATGTCCGGGAGTTTTCGGAATACGACGCGGAGCGAGTCGAGGGGGCGACGCTTG
>JANMVC010000609.1:0-3329 GCA_031392315.1 Pyrinomonadaceae bacterium
ATTTTGGCGAGTGCGAACTATATCACGCGGACGAGATAACCGGACACGGGACGATGTGGCACGCGCATCCTGCGCGTGATTCACGGGCGGGGCCCGTGCAACTGTCAACGAGCGGAGCAAACTAACAGTTTGCGTTAGGCGGGATTGACAAAATCAGGTGGGCGTACGAAATTAGCCCCGGTTTATTAGAGTAGCCAGCCGTCTTAGATTTCCGGAGGTTTCGTTAATGCGCCGTATTTATATTTTAGTTGCGATCACTGTGCTGACCGCTGCAGTCCTGTCCGCGTGCAACTCAGCCGAGAATAAGAACACCGTCGCAGGGCCAATCGTTCCCCAAACACCTCCGAAGGTTGCGCCTACCGACGGCATCCGCCGCATCACCATCCAGGAGACGCGCGATTTGCTGGCGAAGAACCAAGCGGTGGTGATTGATGTGCGAAATCAGGAGTCGTTTGACCAGTCGCACATTCAGGGCGCCAAGCTTATCCCGGTGGCTGACACGCTCAAACATATAAACGAACTGCCGAAGGACAAGTTAATCGTTACCTATTGCTCTTGACCAAACGAACACACATCCGCCGGTTCGGCGGTGACCATGAAAACAAAAGGATTCGAAAACACTGCGGCCCTGCTGGGTGGTTTTGCGGCGTGGCAAAAAGCTGGACTGCCGGTCGAGTCAAAGAAGTAAAGTCAGGAGCAGACGGCAGGAGCAGACGGCAGGAGTAGCGGCAGGCAGTGCGGTCGTGAATATTCCTGCTTATGGAGTGCAACTAGAGAATGCATTGTTCCAACTGCGGATCATATATCGCCCCAGGCGTGCGCTTCTGTTCGGGTTGCGGAGCAGCGGCGACTGATCCGGAGATGACCCGGATTGCGCGGGCGCAGAGTGGAATTCCAGTGCGTTCAGGCGACGAGGGCGAAGACCTCGAAGAGATCGTCTTCAGCGTCCGCCCCACGATGATCTTCATCAAGCTTGGATACGCGCTCGCAGTACTCGGTGCGATTGGTCTGGTTATTTTGCTGGCGCTGACGCCCTTGCCCTGGTACATCTCAGTTCTACTTGGCCTGGCGCTGCTGCTGATTCCCGCCTATTACCATATCAGGCGCAATACGGTGCGTTACACGCTGACTGATGCCAAGATGGAAATCGACACTGGTCTGATAGCCCGCACCACGCGCAACATTCCGCTCAGCAAAATTCAAGACGTTACCGTTTCGGCCAGCATTCCTCAGCGTCTACTTGGCTTTGGCGATCTGATAGTTGACAACGCCAGCGAGCTTGGTGGGACGACGATTCTTCACAACATCAGCAAGCCTCGCCACTATGCTGACCTGCTTTTGCGCGAACTCCGACGCCGGCAGTAAACTCTCTTTCAGAATCACGAACTTCCAACCGCTGTCAGATGCGGAACATCTCAAGAACTTCGGGTTCTAAGCAAGGGCATTCCTTTTGAGGGCATCATTTTGTCGATTTCGGAGAAATTCAAAGTCTGTCTATCCCTGGCCGTCTTGTCCCTGCTGCTGTGCTTCATCTCGGTAGGCGCGCAAGACTTTCCTACGGATTCTGCCGCCAAGCTTCTTCCCAACACGCTGGGAGACATACGTGCTGCCGGGCCGGCGGAGCCACCTGCGGCGGATGCAGTTCCCGGCGTTCGCGCCGGCGTAAATTCGTGGGCAAAACGGAAATACGTCTCCCGCGATGGTTCAGCGTTCTCCGTGGTTCTGGTTACAACCCGTTCCGACTCCGGCGCCTATTCAATGTTGAGTGAAGCGAGGAGACTTGCCGAAAGAAAGGCCAGAACCGGTGATGCAGATGTAGGGACGGCTGGATTCACGCTCTGGGCCGGCTCGTATAACAGTCAGTATTTCTTTAAGGGCAGTACGTTCGTCGAGATCAGGGAAGAAGGTAAATCCGGGGGCATCAAGCCACTGACAGAGTTTGCCAGAGCTTTGGCCGCGACTATTGATCGAGGCGAGGGCGACATCCCCGTCCTGGTGAAGCACCTTCCGAATTGGCAGGAGGCTCGTCGGGGGGCGCTTTATATCGTCTCACTGGAGACGCTCCGCGAGCAGTTTGGGGCGACATCTGTTTTCAGCGCAGTCGATTTCGCAGGCGGGGCGGAGGCCGTAACCGCCGACTACGATAAATCAAAACTTGTCATTGTCGAATTCAACACACCGCAGATCGCCACGGATAACGACCAACGCATCGTCGCAAAGCTTCAGGAATTGCGCACTCAGGGCCAGCCCTTGCCGACCGCCTATCGACGCGTGGGCAACTACTCAGTTTTTGTCTTCGACGCACCGAGTCAGCAAGCTGCGAATCAACTGATCGACCAGGTGAAGTATGAACAGATGGTGCAATGGCTGGGCGAGAATCCTTATCGCTACGAACGGGCGTTGCGCGAGTTTACCCAAACCACGCTCGGAGTTTTTGTGAACGTCGTAAAAGGATCAGGGTTGGCCCTGCTTGGTTCTTTGGCAGCGGGTGGTTTGATCGGCGGACTCATGTTTATTCGCCGGCGGGCACAGCAACGCGATACGGATGCTTACGCTGATGCGGGCGCGATGTTGCGATTGAATCTGGATGAGTTGACTCCGGAAATCGATCCCGGGAGACTACTGGGCCGCGGGAAGTGAATTTCAAAGAAGTCCGACAAACTTCAGTTTGTCGTAACCCACTAAAGATTCACCCAGGTGACGACAAACTTCAGTTTGTCAGACTGTTTGTCGGACATCAAAAAAGCGTTGGAACCTTTTGGTCCCAACGCTTTTCTTCTTCCCCCGCTTGAAAAATAATGCGGGCTGCTGATCTTCCTGGGAGGCTCCCCCAAGCCCCTTCAGGACGGCGATCAGCAGCCCGCAATGATTGCTCGCCGGATTGCGTCACAAGCGTTTGCTCCGTTCCCCCGAAAGAGCCGCCGCCTGCTTTCTAAATTCGTGAGAGGACGCCTCCCCCAAAGCTTCCACTCACCGCAATCTTCGAGCCTGACCCGATTTACCTTTTCAACCCTTCTTGTTCGGACTCTCTTTAGCACCAATCATGCCAAACAGCCGAGCCGCGTTGCGGCCAAACTTCAGCTTTCGAAATTCCTTTGGAATTTGCAGAAACCAATCGGCGTGCTATTTCTTCACACAAGCGAATCCTTCCCAACCCAGAATTTCGCCGTACACGTTCCGTACATTCACAGGTTTGTGACGCACGATAAGCAGACGCAGAAGGTTAGGGAAGAGCGCTCAACAGTTGATCGATCTCTGCGAAAGAGTTGTAGAGGTGTGGTGAGATGCGGAGTCGATCCCCGCGCGGGGCGGTGATGATATTTCTTTTC
>JANMVC010000667.1:0-1682 GCA_031392315.1 Pyrinomonadaceae bacterium
ACAAGCCAGTCAGCGTTAACGGCGCCGAGGCAATTACCGGAACCACAATTCTGAGCGGGGCGAATATCGAGACGGCCGCGGGAATCGGCGCAACTATCAGTCTGGCCAATCTTGGCTCCGTCGAGATTGAGCAAGATTCGAAGCTGGTTCTGACTTTTCACGCCGGCAGCATCAAGGTTTTGCTCCTGCGTGGCTGCGTCACGGTGAACGCGCACAAGAGCGTCCTGGGGGAAGTCGAGACTTCGAAAGATTCTATTAGCAAGACCGATCCGAAGACAGAAGGAGTGCTGAGGGTTTGTCATCCGGGGTCAGTAAAAGTGGCGGCCGCGGAGGCGGCTGGAGGCTTGGGGACATTGGCCACTGCCGCTATTCTCGGAGCGCCGGCTGCGGTAATCATCCCGGTCGTCAGCCCAGGCAATAATCCCAGCAACTCGCTTCCACAATAGCTTCGATGGCGATGATTGGCTTTTAAGGCGTGCATCCGGCGTGGAATGCACGCCTTTGCGTTGTCAGGTCAATGAACTTGATCCGATTGAAGTGAATAACATCCCAGCGAACAGGAAAGTCGAGACCAGATCAACTCTTCGCCTGCTGCGCGGCGCAGTCCTGATCGTGATCCTGTTGTCTCTCATCGGGAGCGCTGCTCGCTCCGGCTATGCGAGTCTCCTCTCTACTTACGCTGCACGGACCAGCCATCTCAGTGCTGCCGCCGCGGCCGCACGTCTTAGTCCACGAGATGCGCAAACCCACCTGATCCGCGGTGGCGTCCTCCAGGCGAAGGGTGATTACAGAAACGCTGTCGCGCAGTATGAGCGCGCCGTTTCACTTCGTCCCGACGACTACACTTTCTGGCTCACGCTGGCCCACGCCCGCGAATTGAATGGGGACAGCGCCGGCGCGTTGGCTGCGGCAACTTATGCGGTGTCTCTCGCTCCGCACTATGCCACGCCACACTGGCAGCTTGGAAATCTTCTGTTGCGTGCCGGCCGCGCGGAAGCAGGTTTCGGCGAGTTGCGCGTGGCGGGTGAGCGTAATCCTGCGTTGTTGCCCGGCTTCATCGATCTGGTGTGGAAGCTTTCTGAGGGAAGGGTTGAGTCGGTGCTGCAGGCAGTCGATCCACGCTCACCCAAAACCTACCGGGCCTTGGCAGACTATTTCAAGAAGCGCGGCCAGACGGCAGAAGCCGTAGCGATGTTCAAGGCGGCCGGCAATGACGCGGGCAGCGAAATTGCCTCGGAGCGGCGCGCATTTTTGACTGAGTTGCTGGGCGCGAAACAGTTCGCACGCGCACACTCGCTTTGGATCAGCTCGCACCCGACGGATCCGAATGGCCCGTTGATGTTTGATCCCGGCTTCGAAGGAGAGAGTGACCTCGACGAACCGGGATTTGGCTGGCGCGCAGGTAACCACGCAGACGAAGTTTCGTTAACACTCGATCGGTCGGAACCCGCTGGCGGGCAGTTTAGCTTGCTCGTTTCCTTCAACGGCGCTTCTGAGCCAAGTCAACCGGTAATTTCGCAACTGGTTTCAGTAAAACCACAAGCGCGCTACCAACTTCAATTTGCTGTTCGCACTGAGGAGATTGTCTCCGCAGGTTTACCGGCGGTTTTCGTGATCGACGCGGTCGGTGGTGAAGTGTCGGGCCAGTCGGGCGCGCTCCCACAAGCAAGCGGCGGCTGGCG